>JAJXUS010000245.1 GCA_021782675.1 Acidobacteriota bacterium | reverse complement strand
TCTTGTGGCAGAACAACAGGAGGTCAGCCGTGCCCTATCTCAGAATACAGACGAACCGTTCGGTCGATGACGCCGAGAAGAAAGATCTCACACGCCTTGCATCCGCGCTCCTGGCACGCGAGCTCGGCAAGCCCGAGAGCTACGTCATGGTCGCGTTTGCGCCGCGACAGCCCATGCTTTTCGGAGGCAGTGATGCGCCGTGCGCGTACCTTGAGCTGAAATCCATCGGATTGCCGACGGCACGGGTCCAGACACTGTCCCAGGCACTGTGCCGGCTCCTTGACGATGCACTGAAAATTCCGCCAGCGCGTGTGTACATCGAGTTCAGCGACGTCAAGGCATCGCTTTGGGGCTGGGACGGTGCTACGTTCTAAAGGGCGGCGCTGCGCGTGGGTCGCGTGATCCGCATGCCGTCACGATGTGGCTCGCTACAGAACCGGATCCTCGGCGGCAGATTTTTTTTGCGCCATTGCGCGACATAGACGGCAAGCGGAAGAGGCCTTCCCAGCCTCTGGCCATGCTTCGCGCATGGCCAGACCGCGGGCTCGACCCCCATCCGCCTTCTGCGCAATCGTACCACCGCCACCCTTGTCCTTTCCCCGTGACGGCAGACCAGGCGGAGGGCAGGCTCAGGGAATCCAGCAGGACCTGGCGACACGCGTCGGTGGACATCCGATAGAAATGAAGATGACTCCGAGCTAAAACCTCATTGATGTATTCGTGGTTCCATCCTCTCAATGCCTGGCGCCTCCGAAAAATCCGGGACGGTTCGCCCCGCGGCGTGGGTCCGGCGGCGGGCGGCACGTCGGCAGATCGCCCGACTTTCGGAATCACTATCCTGATGGCATGGCCTGCGGCGTTGCGAATCGTTTGTCGGACTGCATGCCCGCCGTGCTGCTACACTTGTCGAAGGGCGGATAACGCCGGATGCCCGGCATTTGTCCTGTCTGCTCGCACGATAACGACTACCCGCTGGTAGGTGCCGGACACTCATGGCAATTTCCAGCTGGAAAAATACGCCGGTGTCTGCCGCTCGCCGCGATATTGATCCGGCCTGTGATGCAACGCGAAAAGGTGCTGTCGTCTGATCGACAGAGACGAAATGCTGCAAGGACAACAATTCGATTCGGGAGAACGGTCTTGAAAATTTCCTTTCACGGCGCCGATCGGGGCGTAACCGGTTCCTGCCATCTGGTGGAATGCGCAGGACAACTTATCCTTATCGACTGTGGCCTGTACCAGGGCGGGCGCGAGCTGAATGAGGAGAACACCGAGCCTTTTGGATTTGAAGCCTCGGATATCGATTATGTACTGTTAACACACGCCCATCTGGACCATTGCGGACGCCTGCCACTGCTGATGAAGCGCGGATTCCGCGGCGAGATCATCGCCACCCCGGCAACCCGGGAGCTCGCTCGCGTCGTGATGCTCGACTCGGCTCACCTGCAGGAAGAAGATGCCGAATATCAGGCCCGCAAGGCGGCGCGGCATAACAGTCGCAGTGTGCCACAACCTCTTTACACCCGGCTCGATGCGCTCAATACGCTGGAGTATTTTGGACGCAGCGCCACCTACGGCAATGTCTTGGAGATCGCGCCGGGTCTGCGTGTCACATTTTTAGATGCCGGGCATATCCTGGGTTCTGCAAGCCTCTACCTGCAGCTTGAGGAAAACGGACACAGCTGTCGCGTGGCGTTTTCCGGAGATCTGGGCAATGCCGGCCGCCCGCTGCTTCGCGCACCGGTGGTGCCGCCGGCGTCTGACGTGGTGGTGATGGAAACCACCTATGGTGATCGCCTGCACAAATCTTTCGCGAAATCCAAAGAAGAACTCCAGCGGGCGATCGCAGATACGTTTGAGCGCGGCGGTAATGTCGTAATTCCCACCTTTGCGCTGGAGCGGGCACAGGAACTGCTCTATTTCCTGCGCGAAGGGATGGAGACAGGCCTGATACCACACAGTACCCAGGTCTTCCTCGATTCGCCCATGGCCATTTCGGCCACCGATATATTCAGACATCACCCGGAAGGCTACGACGCTGAAACTGCCGGACTGTTCCATGAGGGTGCCGACCCGTTCAATTTCCCGGGGCTGCACTTCACCCGTGAAACCGCGGATTCGATCGCGATCAATCGCATCAGCGGCGGCGCGGTCATACTTGCGGGATCCGGCATGGCCACCGGCGGGCGGGTGCGCCACCACCTCAAGCACAATCTGTGGCGTGAGAACTCCAGTGTGGTCTTCGTCGGCTTTGCATCGACGGGCACGCTGGCCCGTCAGATCATCGATGGGGCAAAAAGTGTACGCCTGTTCGGCGAGGAAATTCCGGTACGAGCCCACATCCATACCATAAACGGGTTCTCGGCCCATGCTGACCGCAACGAACTGATTGCCTGGCACCACAGCATCGGTGCGGCACGCACGTTTCTGGTTCATGGCGAGGAAAGCATCATGCGTCAGTTTTCGGCACGGCTTCAACACACCCAGGTCGAGATGCCGGCCCGCGGACAGGCATTTGAGCTGTAGCGGCCACACAGCCTGACAACCCGGCCATCGCGGGATTTACCAGATCGGGGAATGTGATGAAAAACCGGCGCAAGCGTGCAGTTCATAATGCACCGGAAGCATTGACAGTAGCCGCCCCAAGAAATACCCGGCGGTGCTTGAGCACATAGACAGGGCATAGGTCGTCTTGGGGCAGGACGGCCATCTTGGTCAAGCCCCGGCTAATCGCACCAACAGGGATCGCAGTCAGCGGCGGCTGCTCCAGGACGCCAAAACATTACGGTATTTTGCCTGCTGCCGATCATCTCGCCTCCCTGTCGCTTAAGTGACGTTTACCGCTGCCACAGAATGTATGCGACTTCCAAAGGCACTGCGACGCCGGAGCGGGACGGTATCAGGCGCACCGTATAGTCAGTCGCCGGGCGGCCGGAGTGCACGCGTGCACGATAAGCGTAGCTGTTTTTGGCGTCCATGAGTTGCCGCACGCGCTCCATTTCCTGGCGTACGGGTGCACCGTCCCGGACGCCGTCGGCATAAAGTTCGACCCGTATGGCTGCTGGATCGAGGTCATCCAGATAGACCTGGACTTCAAATAGGTATTGTCCGTTCTCCATCTCGGTTTTCACTTCCCTGATGCGCAGCGCGCTCCAATGCCGGTCAAGCGCATTCCGCCAGCTGAGCAGATCCGCAGCGAGCGCGCCGTTTCCGGCAGCGCGCTTCCGATATGCCGCGGCCGCCGGGAGGTAATGCTGCTCAGTGTATTCGCGCACGGCACGGTCTGCGGAAAAACGTGGGGTCAACCGTGCCATGCTCTCCCGCATGCGCGCCACCCAGGCTGTGGGAATGCCCTGCTCGTCGCGGCTATAGAACGCTGGAATCACCTCGTACTCGAGCAGGCCGTAGAGCGCCTCGGCTTCCCGCGCGTCCCAGGCTGGATCATCGTCATGCTCCTGACCGTCCCCCAATGCCCATCCCACTTCCGGGGCGTAGGCTTCCGCCCACCATCCGTCGAGCTCCGACACGTTGATACCGCCATTGACGAGCACTTTCATGCCGCTCGTGCCGCAAGCCTCCCACGGCCGCCGGGGTGTATTGATCCACACATCCACCCCCTGCACCAGCTGTTCGGTCAGGAGCATATCGTAATCGCTGAGAAAGACCGCATAGGGACGCACTTCGGGCCGCCGGATAAACTGCACCCACTGCTGTATCAGGGTCTGTCCGGCGACATCGGCGGGGTGGGCTTTGCCGGCCACGATGAGCTGCACCGGGCGTTGCCGATCGGTCAGCAGCCGCAGCAGCCGTTGGGGGTCATGCAGCAGCAGATTCGGTCTCTTGTAGGCGGCGAAACGGCGCGCAAAACCCAGTGTCAGTGTCCCGGGATCAAATAGCTGTCGCGCGCGCCCGACTTCCTCGGCCGGCGCGCCGGACGCGGCCAGTTGCCGTGACAACCTCTGGCGGACATATTCAACGAGCACGCTGGTCGATGCCGTACGGAATTGCCACAGATGGGTATCGGAAAGGCTGCGAATGTCCTGTTCCAGGGTTTCCACCGTTCCCAGCCAGCGGCTCTTGCCAGAGGCTTCCGTCCAGAGGCGGTCGGCCGGTGCCGAATCCCACGTCGGCATGTGGACCCCATTGGTCACATGCCCGACGGGGACTTCACCTTGCGGCCAGCGCGGAAAGAGCGGCTGAAACAGCCGCCGGCTTACCTTGCCGTGCAGACGGCTCACGCCGTTCACTGCTCCGCTGCCGCGGATCGCCAGGTATGCCATATTGAATTCCTCTGCTGGGTCGTCGGGGTTGCAGCGCCCCAGAGCCAGCAGATCGTGCCGCGAAATGCCGAGCTGTTTCTGCGCATAACCGCCGAGGTACTGCTCGATGAGCGCCGGCGGA
>JAJXUS010000244.1 GCA_021782675.1 Acidobacteriota bacterium | reverse complement strand
GTTGACGTTGCCGACACCGTTGGTATTGCCCGCCTGCTGATTCCACAGCGTAACCATGCCTGCGAGCTGCGGCGCAACGATGGAGGTTCCGCCATAGATGCTTCCGCTGTTACTGGCGTCGAAATAGGGCACCTCACCGCTGCCGACCGGATAGACGCAGCTCGACGTGTTCGTCAGGTTGCCGTTGGTGTCCGTCTCTGTCGTGCACAGAACGTAGCCATCGTGATCCGGATCGGCGGACAGCGAGACATCCGGAACGTCGCGATGCCCGTCATTCGGGACACCCGCGCCGACCTGCCAGGATGGTTTCGGAAACAGGGTGCTGGCGCCGCCGCCGCCGGCGCTGAGGTTGCCAGCGGCATTCAGGCCGGCCATGTCTGGCGTATTGTTCCAGGTGGTTTCAGGGATGTAGCTAAGCGCGGAGCCATTGCTGGAACTGTTGTTCGTGTTCCAGTACTTGGCCTGATTGTTGATGTCGCCGCTGAACGATGTGCCGCCCGCTGAGGTGACGTACTGGCTGCTGCCGGGATAATCCACGGCCAGGCCCTGGCTGGCGGCGACGATTTGATTCTGGGAGTTGTAGCCGAGATCGCAGTCGGCCGAGCCGCTGTCGCCCGCCGAGGCAATGACCGTCTGCCCCTGCGCGTTGGCCTGCTCGAGAATCTGCTCCATCATCGTAATCTGCGACGAGCCGCTGAAGGCCTGCTCACACGCTCCGTAGCTGATACTGATGACCGGCAGATATTTGGTGTTGTTGCTTACCAGGGGAGTCTGAATCGCGTATTGCAGCGAGTCGAAGACACCGTAGTTCTGATTGTTGCCCACGGTGACGTAGACGACCTGCGCATTCTGCGCGATGGCGCCCGACCACTCGACATCGATGTCGGCTTCTTCCAGATCGCCGGCGTATTGCTGCGCCGTGCCGCTGTTGGGCACCAGAATCTGAGTCGGGATATTGCTGGGATTCAATCCGCTCAGGCTGCGGAAGTTGGCGACGTCGGAGATGTTGGCGGTGATGTCTGTCTGGCCGACGATGCCGAGCGTCTGGCCGGTGCCGGTGACATTGTGGTTGTACAGAGCATCAACGTTGTAGATCGTGGCGCTGTCGGCCGGGGCAATCAGGTTGAACTCATTATTGTTCTGATCGAAGACCGTATAGTGCGGGGTTATACCCCCCACGGCGCTCTGAACCCGGGCATGTACGCGGCGGAAGGCGATGTGCGGCCGCGGCCGGAAGGTGTTCAGATGCGCCACCCCGATAGCCATGCCGGCAAAGGCTGAAGGAACGCTGACTTCTGACGCATTGGCCCAGTTGGCCTCGCCATTGCGCAGATAGCGATGGAGCTGGGTGCGGAAGGCTGCGTTCACCTGTGCGGCTGTGCCGTTAAACGTGATGCGATCCGCGTCAGGAGGAATGGTGATGCCGGTGAAGCCCTGGGTCTGCAGCCAGGCGGATACCTTACTCAGATCCGAGGCGCTGACGCCATACCGCGCGGCGAACTGGCCGGGCTTCAGCCACTGGTGGTACAGCGGCGAGCCCTTGGTTTGCTGGGCCTTCAAAAGCTTCGCCAGATCCACCTGTTGCGTCGGCGAAAGCCCGAAAACGATGGACATCCCGTAGATTGGCGTGCCGCCGGGCAACGGGCCCATGTCGCGGGACATGGCAACCCGCGGGGAAACAGTCCCGCTCAGACGCGTCATCTGGTCGGCACGGATCGGTGTAAGAATGCGCGCGGCAGTCTGCGCCACCGCGTGCCCTGCCAGAAGCCCGCAGCCCAACAATGCGGCGACCAGCGCCTTATGCAATCTGCCGATGTTACCCAGCCCGAAGGCCCTGATCCGTGATGATGCTGCGCGCAAGGTTTCCTCTTTCCCGGTTCCGAGTGGTCCGCCAGCCGGTCCGAGCCCCTAAAGTTTACCCCAACGTCCTCGATGCTAACCCCGTTTTTCGGGGAAGGATGCGGTGCGTTTTAGGAATCGGCAAAAATCTCAGGATGGTACAGTTTTTCTATGAACGAGCTGATGTTTTCCCTGGTCATTCTGGGGGGCTCCCTGCTGGCCGGACTGCTTGGCTCGCTCACAGGCCTGGGCGGCGGCGTGGTGCTGGTTCCCATGCTGGCGCTGCTATTTAAGGTGGATTTGCACTACGCCATTGGCGCTTCGCTGATCTCGGTAATCGCGACCTCTTCCGGCTCCGCAGCCGCTTACGTACGCGAGGGCTATTCAAACATGCGCATTGGCATGTTTCTGGAGATTGCCACTACGATTGGCGCCGTCTTTGGTGCCTGGCTGGCGACCCGGACGCCCACCCGCGGTATCGCGATCGTCTTCGGTGCCGTGCTCCTTTATTCGGTCTATCTCTCCTTCCAGCGGCACGACGATGAGATTGTCACCCGCAATAAGTGGTCGGACAAACTGAAAATGAATGGAACCTACCCCGGCCCGGATGGGAACGAGATTCATTACGGCGTGAAACATGTTGGCGGCGGGTTCGCCACCATGGTGGGGGCCGGAACATTGTCGGGACTGCTCGGTATTGGCTCCGGCGCCGTAAAAGTGCTGGCGATGGACCACATCATGCGCATCCCCTTCAAAGTCTCCACGACGACCAGCAACTTTATGATCGGGGTGACTGCAGCCGCCAGCGCAGGCATCTATCTGCGGCGCGGATATATTGACCCGGCGCTGGCCGCGCCCGTCATGATCGGCGTCCTGATCGGTTCGCTGATTGGCGCGCGCATTCTAGTCCGGGTGCACGTCAAGTCCCTGCGCACCATCTTCGCCATCGTCATCTTCTTCCTGGCGGTCGAGATGATCTACAACGGAATCGCGGGCAAGATATGAAGGTCTGGAACCTGAAAGACGAACAGGTCGAAGCGCTGATCGGTCAGGTGCTCCGCATCGGTACCATGCTTTCCTGCGGAATTACGTTTATTGGTCTGTGCGTCTTTATGGTGCACAACGCCAGCGCGATTCCGCACTACCATATATTTTTAAGCGGTCTGGGGCAGTTCTACGGCCCGCACACGCTGCTGCAGCACGTGATGCATGGCCAGGCGACGGCTTTGATGGAGCTGGGGATTCTATTGCTGATTGCCACCCCTGTCGCGCGTGTCGCGTTTCTGGTGGCGGCCTTTGGTCTGGAACGCGACGGCATGTATGTGGGCGTCAGCGGCCTGGTGCTGGCGATTCTCCTCTACTCCATCTTCTTTTCGCAATAGCAAAAAACGCCTGGCCGGAGCCAGGCGTTTTGTCCGTGCGGCAGGTTACTGCGGCTGTGTTGTGCCGCTTCCGCCAGCCGTACCGCCATTCATGCCGCTGCCCGCACCGCCGTTCATGCCACCGTTCGTTCCACCCTTCTTGCTCTTGTGGTGGTGGTGATGATGGCCGTGATGCTTCTTCATGTGGGTTTGGCCTTCCTGGCCATTCATGCCGCCGCCGTTCATGCCGCCGGTCGATCCGGAACCATTCATGCCGCCGTTGCTGGTTCCCGGCTGCATCCCCGCGCCAGATGTCGTTCCGCTCCCCTGCTGGGTTCCGGCTCCGCCGCCCGTCTGTTGTGCCATAACCATGACGCCCGGCATTGCAAGAACCGCCGCGACCGTAAGTATCAGCCTATGTTTGGTCAAGTGTGTTTCCTCCTTACGGCAATTTCGCAATTGCCATAACAGGTGTGATGCTAACGGCTGCCTACGAGCATGCTTTCCCTTTCGCGCCGACCGAAGATTCCTCGTTCGTCCGGTCATCCGTCACAGCGCGGGAAGATTCCGCATCGGGGATCTCCCTAAATTATTTGTGTACCGGGCGCCTGTTGGATTGGGTATAAAGGAGCAGGATTTTCGGGTCGCCCGGGCCAGGTTCGGCGCGCCTGCGAAACAAGTTGCAGGTTGCTGTATGTTTCTGATTCCCTCCCCGGAGGCTGACTGCTTTGAACACTTTGCGCCTTCGGCTTCTCCTGGGATTGATGCTGGCGGCTTTCAGCGCCGGCCGCGCGCGCTTTCTCGTCGCAGAGACTCTGCCCACTGGCACCTCGCTTGAAATCCGCCTGCAGCAGCCGATCAGTTCCTACTCCAGCCACCCCGGCATGCGCCTGACCGGTGTGATCATCTCACCCGTCACCGAATCCGGCAGCATTCTGGTGCCGCTGGGGACGACCATCACCGGCTCCGTTGTCTCCATCCGCAGGGTGGGGCTGGGATTCAAGCATGAGACCGCTCTGATCGATATCCACTTCGATCACATCGTCCTCAAGAACGGGCAGTCGATTCCTATCGCGTGCCGCATTGGCGAAGTAGAAAACTCCCGCGAGACGATCGACAAGCAGGACCGCATCCAGGGCGTTCGTTCGACCTCGACCATCAGCAACAAAGCCTCCGGAGTGGTCGGCAACCTCGCGTTCGGC
>JAJXUS010000243.1 GCA_021782675.1 Acidobacteriota bacterium | reverse complement strand
GGCGGAGACCCTCGTACCTTCCTCGCTGCGCATGCTGCTTGAAGGCGGCCCGCAGGCGATGGAGGCGGCGGAGAAGGCCTTGGCAACCCTGCCTGCCGATGCGGTCACCGGCGAGCGCGAGGAGACCATTCGCTATTCGCTGGATCAGGTTCGTCTTCTCACCCCGCTGCCCGATCCGCGGTCGCTGCGTGACTTTTACGTCTTCGAGGCGCACGTAAAGAAGGGCTTTGAGAAGCGCGGGGAACCCATGCCGCAGGAGTGGTATGAGATTCCCGTTTACTACCAGACGGGGCATCATAATCTGCTAGGGACTGGGCAGGATGTCCCTTGGCCAAACTTCACGCAAAAGTTTGACTATGAGCTGGAAATGGCTGCAATCATTGGAAAAGAAGGCCGAAATGTTTCCGCAAAAGACGCCCGGCAGTACATTGCCGGATACACCATTCTGAACGATTGCAGTGCGCGCGATATCCAGCGCCGCGAGATGAAGGTTCGTCTGGGTCCGGCCAAAGGCAAGCACTGGGCCAGCGCTCTTGGGCCCTGGATGGTGACGCCGGACGAGATCGGCGATCCCTACGCGCTGGAGATGACGGCGCGCGTGAACGGGGAAGAGTGGTCGCGCGGCAACACCCGCGACATGCACTGGCGGTTTGAGCAGATGATCGAATTTCTGACGCAGGACGACACCATCTATCCGGGGGATATTATCGGCTCCGGGACGGTGGGAACGGGCTGCGGGCTGGAGCTGGACCGCTGGGTGAAGCCCGGCGACGTGATGGAACTGGAGATTGAAAAAATCGGCGTACTCCGCAATCGGGTTGTGCGTCCAACGGAATAGGAGCGAAGGTATGTTTCCGCTACGAAAAGGCAAGACATCTGCGCAGGCCCATGTGGCGCTGCCGGAAGGCACCTTTGAAGAAGAGCACGGCCGCAAGGGCTTCTACGGCAAGGCCGCCCATCTGTACCACGCGCACCCGCCCACCGGCTGGACACGGTTTGAAGGCAAACTGCGTCCGCACCTCTTCGATCTGAACCGGCTGGAGCCAACCGATCTGAAGGATCCGCACGGTTCTCCGATCGTTTTTCTGGGCAATGACGAGATCAAGCTCTATGTCTCGCGGCGGTCGCGTCCCATGCCCTTCTACTACCGCAACGCCGATGGCGACGAAATGTACTTCGTCCATCGCGGCAGCGGCGTGATCGAAACCGACTTCGGTCCGCTCTCCTACGAGAAGGGCGACTACATCAATCTGCCTCGCGCGGTCACCTATCGCGTGGTGCCGGACTCTGAAGATAACTTCTTTCTTATCTTTGAGTCGAAGACAGAATTTGAACAACCGGATAAAGGTTTGCTGGGCCAGCATGCCCTCTACGATCCCGGCGTGCTTGTCACGCCGGAGCCCGCGCCTTACCTCGACGACAATCGGGAGTGGGAGGTCAGGATCAAGAGCGAGGGGGAATACTCGCGCGTCTTCTATCCGTTCAATCCCATTGACGTGGTCGGCTGGAAGGGTGACCTGACGGCCTGGAAGCTGAACATGCGCGACATCCGTCCGGTGGCCAGCCATCGCGCCCATCTGCCGCCCAGCGCGCACACCACCTTTGTCACCCAGGGCGCCGTGGTCTGCAGTTTTCTGCCGCGGCCCCTGGAGCAGGACCCGGAGGCGCTGCGCGTGCCGTTCTTCCACCGCAACACCGACTACGACGAGTTCATCTTCTACCATGATGGCGACTTCTTCAGCCGCGACAACGTCAAGGCCGGATACGCCACGCTTCATCCGCGCGGCATCCACCACGGCCCGCACCCGAAGGCGCTGAAGAACCAGAAGGCGAAGACCTTCACGGATGAATCCGCCGTGATGCTCGACGGGCTGAACCCGATCCACGTGCTGCCGGCTGGCGAGGCGGTGGAGTGGGCCGACTACTGGGCGAGCTGGGGGGCGAAAGAAACCAAGCTGGAGCCGGCCCGGTGACCGATGCGACAAGCTTTCCATCGATGCGGACGCTGAACCCCTCGGAACATAGTCCGCAGGATAACTACAAGCTGCTGGTGGGCGCCGTAGTCCCACGGCCAATCGCATTCGTCTCCACGGTGGATGCAAAGGGCGTGCGCAATCTGGCGCCCTTCAGCTTCTTCACCGTCGCCAGCGCCAACCCGCCCGTAGTGTGCTTCTGCCCGATGGTCCGGCCCTCCGGTGCACGCAACCTGCCGCCCACCAAAGACACGCTGCGCAACATTATTGATACGCGGGAGTTCGTGCTGAACATCGTCTCCGAGGAGTTTGGGGACAAGATGAACGCGACCTCCGCCGACCTGCCGCCGGATGTGGATGAGTTCGAAGTCTCCGGTCTGACGCCGGTGCCGAGTGAACTGATCACCCCGCCGCGTGTCGGCGAGTCGGCGGTGCAGATGGAGTGCCGTCTGGAGCAGGTGGTGCACGTCAGCACGGAGCCGCTGGGCGGAAGCCTCGTGCTGGGCCAGGTTCTGCGCTTTCACATCCGGGAGTCCATTCTGAACAACTTCCGCATCGATCCGGATCAGTTGCACGCGATTGGCCGCATGGCTGGCGCCACCTATTGCCGCACACGCGAACGCTTTGAGATGGAGCGCCCGAAGTAAACTTCGGACGCTCCGCGTCTGCCGCCTATCCGTTCAGCGTCAGCTTGGCAATCGTCGCCAGTTGCATGTTGGACGTGCCCTCGTAAATCTTGCCGATCTTGGCGTCGCGGTAGAGCTTTTCGACCGGATAATCGCGCACGAAGCCGTAGCCGCCGAAGACCTCGACTGCCTGGCTGGCCGCGCGTTCGGCCACTTGCGAAACAAACAGCTTGGCCATCGCCGCTTCCTTCACAAAGGGCAGCTTGTGCTCCTTCAGCCGGGCCGCGTTGTAGACCAGCAGGCGCGCGGCCTCAATGTCGGTCGCCATCTGCGCCAGCGTGAACTGTACGCCCTGGAACGACGCAATGGTCTTGCCGAACTGCTGGCGCTCCTGGCTGTACCGCGCTGCATGGTTCCACGCACCCTGCGCCAGCCCCAGCATCTGCGCGGCGATGCCGATACGGCCCTCATTCAACGTCTCAATCGCAATCTTGTATCCCTTGCCGGGCTCACCCAGGACATTGGCGGCGGGCACTCGGCAGTCGTCCATCAGCAGCTCGCAGGTGGAGGAGGCGCGAATTCCCAGCTTCTCTTCTTTTTTGCCAACCTTGAATCCCGGCCTATCGCGCTCGATCAGGAATGCGGTGATGCCTTTGTAGCCAGCCTCCGGGTTTATGTTCGCGAACACGATGAACAGCCCCGCCTCCGCGGCGTTCGATATCCAGAGCTTACGGCCATTCAGCACGTAGTTGTCGCCGTCCTTGCGCGCCTGCGTCTTCAGGCTGAAGGCGTCGGAGCCGGAGCTCGCCTCGCTCAGCGCGTAGGAGCAGACCGTATCGGACATTACGCGCGGCAGAAACTTCTTCTTCTGCTCCTCGTTGCCCCAGGTCATCAATGCATTCGCGGTCAGGGTGTTCTGCACATCGACGATGACGCCAATCGCCGGATCGACAGCGGAAATCTCCTCCACGGCGAGAATCGCGCTCATAAAGGAGCCGCCAAAGCCGCCATACTGCTCGGGGATTTCAATGCCCATCAAACCCATCTCAAAGAGTTGCTGCAGAATGCCGGGTTCCAGCTTCTGCTTCTCATCCATCTCGCCAACAAGCGGCGCGATCTGTTCCTGCGCAAACCGGCGGACTGTGTCGCGCAGGATTTGCTCATCGGGCGTGAGCGAGGTGATGGGAAGGCGGACGGATTCTTCAAGAGCAGTGTCTGGCATGGGCTTTGATCCTTCAGGGTGAGTTGCGCAGCTTCTCGACCGGCAGGTAGAGTAAGCTGTCGTGGCGAATCGCATCGTGCGGTCTGCGGAGGGCCCGAACAGGCAGCCGCAACAGCACGTTGCAGTATAGTGCGGGCACGCAACGTTCGGGAAGGGAAGGCAGTATGCGGATTTTGACGCTGTTGCGCCAGGTGCCGGATGCGGAGGAGACCATCCGCATCCGCGAGGGTAAGGTCGATCTGGCCAGCAGCAAACTGGTGGTAGACACCATGGATGAGTACGGCATCGAGCAGGCGCTTCGGTTCCGCGAGCAGGGCGTGGCGGAGGAAGTGGTGGCCGTCGGCGTGGGGCCGACGCGGATGCAGGATGCACTGCGCACCGCGCTTGCGATGGGCGCGGACCGCGCCATCCATGTGCAGACGGAAGTGATGCTTGATCCGATCGCGCTGAGCAACGTGATTGCGGATCTTGCGCGCTCTGAGGCGGCAGACCTGATCTTTTCCGGCGGCCAGCAGGCCGACTGGGACAGCCATGCCTTGGGCGCGGCTGTAGCTGAGCGCCTGAACTGGCCGCAAGCCACGTGGACCAATGCACTGGAGCTGAGCGGCGGCACGCTG
>JAJXUS010000242.1 GCA_021782675.1 Acidobacteriota bacterium | reverse complement strand
ACCCGCCAGCCCGTAAAAACGGCCAGAAGCGTAGTGTACTCCAAAATCCCGCTCCTCGGACGAATTCGTGGGCCTGCTTCGCCCGTTACAGGGCGGTGAACGGGTATCGCTGCCCGAAACCGAGCCTGAAACTTCCTGCTCTCACCTATCACAAGCATGACGCCAGAGGAGTCAGTTCGCATCATCGGGCAGCCTACATCTTCTCCAATACGGCAGTTGCGCATTGCACACGATCCGGCCCGACATCGAACTGGCCGACCGGATTTGTCCAAGAAACGCCCGGCACTCAATAAGAGCGCAGTCGCCCTGCTGACCACAGATTCCTTTCTTTAAACCACCACTGGCGCGTATGTCAATCCACCCCACCCCTCGAGCTCACGCCATTTTTGACTTGCATCAATGCGGCGTCTGGCATCCGCGATTAAATGAACGGACATTGCCGATGTCGGTGAACCTGCAGCTGCACTAAATGGAGTCGCCCTGCCGATGCCCTATGCGGTTCGTCGCGTACGATTGCTGCTGATTAATCCCAGGTTTCCGGAGAGCTTCTGGAGCTTTCGCTGGGCGTTGGAAAACATCCTCCTCGACAAACGTGCGATCAACCCGCCGCTCGGACTGGCCACGCTGGCAGCGCTTTGTCCGCCTGCCTGGCAGGTGGATATCGTCGATGAGAACATCGAGCCGGTTCCGTTGCATCCGCAGGCCGATATCGTCGGCATCTGCGGCATGGCCGTGCAGTTCCCGCGCCAACAGGAGTTGCTCGAATACTACCGCGACCTCGGTTACTACGTGGTAGCCGGAGGCAGTTTCGCTTCGTTGTGCCCGGAGCGATTCGAGGGCCTGGCCGACACTGTGGTGGCCGGGGAGGCCGAATATATCTGGCCTGCATTCTGCCGGGATTTCGAACAGAACGCGTCCAAGGCCCGCTATCAGGAAAGCGGTGTGGTCAGGCTCGAAGACTCACCGACACCGCGTTTCGACCTGCTGAAGCTTAATCGCTACGTCACCGCGAGCATGCAGTTCTCGCGCGGCTGTCCTTACCGCTGCGAATTCTGCGACATCATCGTCATGTTCGGGCGCCGGCCGCGAGCCAAGAGTCCTCAGCAGATCGGCCGCGAGCTCGATGCGCTGCGCGCCCGCGACGTCCATAATGTATTTTTCGTGGACGATAACCTGATCGGAAACAAGAAGCTCGCCAAGGCGCTGCTTCGCTATCTTGTCGATTACCAGGAACGCTACCATTATGCCTTCCAGTTCGGCACCGAAACCTCCATCAACCTGGCAGATGATGCCGAGCTGTTGCAGCTGTTTCGGGCGGCGCACTTCACCTGGGTATTCATCGGCATCGAATCACCGGATGAAGACAGCCTGAAGGAATCTTTCAAGACCCAGAATACCGGCCGCGATCTGTTGACTGCTGTACGCACCCTCTATGCGCACGGCATCGACGTGCTGGCGGGATTTATCATCGGTTTCGACAACGATACGCTCGATGCGTTTGACAAGCAGTACCGCTTCATCAGCGATTCCGGCATCCAGGTTTCCATGGTCGGCCTGCTCACCGCACTGCCACGCACACCGCTTTACGAACGCCTCGAGCGCGAGGGGCGGCTGATCATGGGGGCTCAGCACGGCGACAACACCCGATCCGGCACCAATATCATCCCGAAGCGCATGGGCTACGCGGCCATGGTACAAGATTACCAGATCCTGTACCGGCGTCTGTTCAGCGACCGCGGCATCGCCCGGCGCATCCGGAGCAAAATCCGCTATCTGCGCAATCCGCTCTATCAGGGGAGGTATCCGCTGCGCCAGCGCCTGGGGATCGTGCGCCGGCTGTTCACGCACGCTCTGCGCTCCGGCGGGCCGGCGCGGCTTTTCCGCGTCCTGCACACGCTGATGTTTTCCCCGCCGCGGGCCTGGCCGCAGGTACTCGCAGACTGGATCGCGGGACTATCCATGTACGACTATATCAGGCGTAACTTCCTGAC
This sequence comes from Acidobacteriota bacterium, assembly GCA_021782675.1. Lineage (GTDB taxonomy): Bacteria > Acidobacteriota > Terriglobia > Terriglobales > Acidobacteriaceae > JAKAUB01. Next base: position 2,463 of record JAJXUS010000242.1, on the reverse strand, counting down.
CGACCGCAGCCGGGCGCTGGGCCTCGCCCAGCGCACCAGTGCGCTGCTGCACAAACTGTGTGCGGCGGACATACATCGCGGTGTGGTCGAAATCGGCAGTCGCGTCAGTGAAGGCGAAGACCATCTGCAGATTAATCTGCACGGCCACGTCGGGCGCCTGTTCTTCGCACGCGCCGCACGTCACCTGGAGAGGATGTTGCGCCGCTCGGCAGCCACCGTGACTCTGCATATCGAAGCGCTACGCGAGGATCAGCAGCAGCAACTCGCGCGTCTGCTCAGGCGCCTCGCTCCCTATGGTGATCGCGTCTCGGTCTGGATCGATGAGCGCATGCGGCCGCTTGTGTCGATCGACCCCTCGGCATTCCATCTGGTGCTGACACCGGTCCGTGATGCACGGATGCGGTCGGCTTGAGTTCGGGCCGTCGCGCTGGCGTGGCTGCTTGGTTTCAGTCTGTTCAATTTGGAGGGGCGACTGAACAGACGTAGAAAACAGCGCGCTTTGGTCAGCACGGCGAATTTTTGGCCGTTCCGCGACTCAGATGCCGCCCCGAATGGGCTTTTTTTAAGGATACCCGGCTTTTTCGTAATGGAGGTCCCTGATGGCACTCCATATTCTGCAATTTACCAAGGGGCGCATCACTAATTAGAGATAAGTCGCCTCGGCATTTAAGGCGTGTTGCATGCAGATCCGGACGAAGCGGATGAAAGTAAGCTGCATGGCGGAAATGTTTTTTATTTCCGATTCCGCGGCGTGTCTTAAGAGTGCGGAAGGCAACGAGCCCATCGGCCCGGACGCTACAGGATTGAAGAAACCAGGCCTGACACCCGTGCCGATTTGAGCCGGCATGGGTGTCAGATTGCTCGAAAGCCGCCGCAGTTTGGTTTCACGAAAGGAACCAGCGAGTTGCCGCGGTAAGGTGATTCGCCGGCTGGAAATCCCGCTTGCAGCCAAAAGCGGTGTAGGGGATGATCTTTGGGTCCTTTCCGCATCAAGCCCGAAGACGTGATCTGACTCACCCTGATCAGCGTAGGTCGGCCACTCGCACGGTGCTCACTCAGACAAAGGGGGATTCATGTTAGAAGACTTTAAGAAGTTCATCATGCGCGGGAATGTCGTGGATCTGGCTGTTGGTATCATCATTGGCGCGGCATTCGGCAAGATCGTCAGTTCATTGGTGTCGGACGTCATGATGCCTCCGCTCGGCATGCTCATGGGCAACGTCGATTTCAGCGGATTATTCATCAGCCTGAGCGGTACTCACTACCCGACCCTGGCGGCAGCGAAGCAGGCGGGCGCACCGACCATCAACTACGGGCTGTTTATCAATTCTATCATCGACTTTCTTATCGTCTCGGCCGCCGTTTACGCCGTAGTGAAAGTGATCAACAAACTGCAAAAGAAGGCAGAGGCGGCGCCGCCGAAACCGTCCCGAGAGGAAGAGCTTCTGACCGACATCCGCGACCTACTCAAGGAACGGCACTGAAGCAGATCGGGCAGCCGGCGATCGTACTGGGCGGAGGCACTCCCGGATCCGCCGCCGGGAGCGCTTCAATACGTCATAGCTTCGACGGTCGTCCGACCTACAGCTGCGTCGCCTGAAGCCCGATCGAAGTCCGAGGCGAAGGTGGCGGCCTTCGGCGGAATATCTGCTGCTATCAGAACCCATGCGACGGCTGCTGCCAGTCGTCGAGTTTGCCATCCTGTGAAATCGTGACAGAACCGCTGCCAACTCCGGTGTAATGGTAATACCAGACGGTGATGTTGCCGGTCCGGAATTGCCCGCTCGGTGGACCGAGGAGCTTCTTGACGTCAGCCGCTGTCATCCCCCGCTTCAGCTGGTGCCAGGCATGCCGCAGCTCGGCCTCGGCGCCAAAACTCTGATTAACCGTCACTGCTGGTCGACCGGCCATTGCTGGTTGTTCAGCCATTGGCGCTTGTCCGGCCATTGGCGAATGCGTAGCCTGGACATGTTGCAGGGCATGAACTTCGGCTTCGAGCTTATCGACCCGCTGGGTCAGGGTCTGTACCTGCTGCCGCAGGGAATTGGCATCCCCGTCCTGCGCCTGCGCCGGCGTGGCAAGGGCCGTCCCCAGAACACAGACAAAGACTGCGGCGACTGCCGGCCGGGTCCGGACCAAGGCATCCCCGCATCGCGCCGTTGGATTCGGGGGTAAATACAGTCTCTGGGCTCGCGCCATGGGAACTCTCCTCTGTTGCCGATGAGCCATGGTACCTGTGATCTCCCCTTCAGCGCCAGCCGCTGTCCCTCCGTAGGCCGATTCGGAATTGATACAAAAAGAGATTGTTTCGGCAATGCGCCACCGCATCGCAGCGACGCAAAGCGGCGCGCCGAAGTTCCCATCGGCATCTCTCCGTCCCAGCGAAAACAGAACGAACTTCCCGTTCCCGGTCACCCCGCTTCCGACGCAGATCTGCCACACGGACATCGTTGCGCAGAATGG
>JAJXUS010000241.1 GCA_021782675.1 Acidobacteriota bacterium | reverse complement strand
GCCCAGGCAGGTGATGTAGAGATCGGGCCATCCATCGTTGTCATAGTCGCCGACCGCGCCGCCCATGGCCATGCAGGCATTGGTCAGCCCTGCCTTCTGGGTGACGTCCGTGAACGTGCCGTCATGGTTGTTGTGGTAGAGGACACCCAGTGCCTGTTTGCCATGAATCGCCATATCGACAGTCGGCGCGTTGGTGAAATAAATATCCGGCCAGCCATCACGGTCATAGTCGATCAGGATGACACCGCCGCTCATGGACTCGACGATGTATTTTTTCGATGGGTCGGAGGTGTGGGTGAAGTGGATGCCGGCCTTCGCCGTTACATCGATAAGCTGAGGAATCTTTCGTCCCACACAGACCGCGGATTTTGCGCCGGGAGGCGGAGGCGTCGCGGGAGCGTGAGCGCTTTGCCCAACAAGCAGGCGCGCGCCGAAAGCCAGTGCGCAGACGGAGACAAGGGCAATTCTCGAAGACCGCATCATCGTCTCTGAAGATACCTGTTGGCAGATCGATCGTGCGGGGTTAATGGCTTGGGCCGCCGGACATGCCCGCGGTGGCATGAGATTTTGCTTTGATTGCACTGTACACCTTCAACTCGCGGTTCGCATCCGCCGTGCGTCCGGCTTTGCGGTACGCCTTCTGCAGTTGATAGTGCACGTAATCTTGGTCGGGCAGCAGGCGCGCGGCCGCTTCCAGGTATGGAATTGAATCCTGCACCTTGCCTTGCTCCAGCAGCATTTTGCCAAGCTGATAATCCGCGTTTGCATATTCCGGCTGCAAGGCGAGTGTCTTGCGGAAGAGCGCCTCAGCCTCGGAGGGTTTCGACAGGCGCAAATCGACGTAGCCCAGGTCGTAGATGGCGTTCACGTCCTGGGGAAATCGATCGAGCTCGGCCTGAAATTCGCGGGCGGCGTCGGGCCAGCGCTCCCAATGCATGTAGGCTTCTCCTTCAAAATAGCGCGCCTGCCGCAGATTTGGATCGCCTTGCAACGCCTGTTGAAAGGCGGCAATCGCCCGCCCATAGTCGCCGATCTGGATCCACAGCCGTCCGGCGAGCATTCGCTGCTCCTCCGACGAATTTGCCGACTGATACGCCGACAGCACGGCAGAGGCCTGCTTCATGTCCTGCAGGCGCGCCAGCGCATCCGACCACATGTAGCCCACGGCTGGGTCTTTCATGCCGCGCTCTCCCAATGGCTGAAAGGCCTGGGCGGCCTGCTTGAACTGCTCCCCGGCGTAGTAGGACATTCCGAGCATCGCATCGAGCGCGGGTTGCGCGGATGGATTGCCGGCGACAGCACGCGCCAGCCATTGCGCGGCCACCGGATAGTCCTTCAACCGGAAGGCAACCTGGCCAAGGTTGGTGGCAAGTCGCGGAACAGCGTCGTTCCACGCCGCCGCCTGCTGAAAGTCCTCGAGTGCAGCCGGGAAGTTCTTTTGAATGGCTTCAGCCGTCCCCATATCGCTCAGGCTTTGCGCCAGCACGAGACGCAGATTCTTCTCCTGAGACTGCGCCTCCGACCGTTGCGCTGAAGACAACGTGCTGCCGGCGAGATCCTCAGGCGACAGCGGCGCGGCCGGGTCCATGTTGGGCTCCGCTGCATCTTTGCCAGCAAGCGACGGCTTGGCCAGCGGCACCGCCGCCGCAATGGAGCCCGCACCCGAAGCGGCCGCGACCGCAGCAAGACTCTGCTGGTCGGATTGCATCACCTTGTTTTGCAGCTCGCGCGCCTTTGCCAGGTAAGTCTCGGCCTCCTGCTGCCGGCCGGACTGCGACAGGATGCGGCCCATGTCGATGTACGCCCGACGAATCTGATAGTTCGAACGCGACTCATCACTGCCCGTGGTGACGATTGCTTTCCGCAGCATGGTTTCTGCGGTCTTCATGTCCCCCTGCGCATACGCATTCAATCCCAGATACAGCCAGGAGTCGGGCCATGCGGGATTGGCTTTCGCGGAGCGCTGCAGATATTTATCGGCGACCGCGTACTGCCGATCGGTGGACGCCATGACTCCAAGGATGTAGTTCGCCGCAAAGTCATCGGGGTGATATTTCAGCTCTTCATGGAACTGCTGGACGGCGGCGTCGGTCGGCTTCCAGTCGTTGCTGGCCAACTCCGCGAGCCCCAGATAGTAGTGGACGTCCGGGCTGGAGCGATCGAGCGCGATGGCCTTGCGGAATTGCTCTTCAGCCGCCGGCATGTCGCCCGCCTCGCGATCGATCTGGCCGAAACGAACATGGAGCGCGGCCGTATTTCCGTGCAGCGAAGCAATGCGCTGGAAGACGGCCTGGGCCTCCTGCTTTGCAGCCGGAGACTGCGAGTGCAGCAGGGCCGTTGCCAGCAGGAATTGCAGTTCGAGATCGCGGGGTCGCGCGGCAACCGCCTTGCGCAGCGCATCCGCGGCCTTCGCAAAATCCCCGTTCCGCAGATAGGCCCGCCCCAGCACCTCTGTCGCGCGAAGGCTGGAGGGGTCCGCGGCGAGAACACTTGACGTCTCATGAATCGCATCCGTAACGCGACCACCCGCCAGTTGCGCGATGCTGAGATCGACCCGCGCATCCGCCGTGTCCTGAAACGTCAAAGCGCGCTGGTACAACGCAATGGCCTGCGGATATGCGGATTCCAGTAGACGAAGCTGCCCCATCATGCGCAGCGCCACTGCCGTAAGCTGGCGATTGTCGGCAATCACCTGCGCGGGATCGCCGCTCGAGCGCGCCGCGATGGCCCTTTCCTCGAGCTGATGGAGCTTCTTTTGCGCCGTGGGAACTGCAGCGGGCTGAGCCGCTGCCGAGGGCCAGCGGAATAGCGGAGCTGCGATCAAGGCCAGGGCAACACACGCAGCCCGGAACTTTCGGGGGCGACGCGAGGCTGAGTCAGTGGAAACGCCTCCACGCGGGGAACGCTTTGCGGTGGCGCGGGCCGACGCGCCGGGAGGAGACGTCATATCAACCAAAGGATATGCGTGGGGTGCGCCAGGCAGCAAGCAGCGGGGCGACGCGCGAACGGGCGAATGCGGTCGCGGCCACAGCAACGTTAGGCAGTTGTAAGATCAGGAATCATCTCTTGCACGTGACCTGGTTTGAACGTAAAACGGGACGCGAGCTGGCGCGAATTCATGCTGCAGACGCATTCCCTAACATCCCGCGGATGGACAGTCGCTACGTTCATCGCTGCTCTTCTGCTGAGCCTGCTGCTGACGGGTGCTGCATTCGGACAACTGTCCACAAGCGATCATCTGGCTGATCCAGGCTTCTGGCCGACGCAGGATCCGGGAAGCCGGAAGAACTATGTGGGGCCAGCCACGTGCGCCAAATGCCATGCTTCGGTTGCCGCCACACAGGCGACTACGCCGATGGCGCGCACTTTCGCCATCGCAAAAGATGCACCCAATCTGCATGCTCATCCGGAGCTGAGTTTTCAGTCCGGCGCATATCTGTACCAGATTCACACCGGCAACCATGGCCCTATCTATTCCGTGACAGACGGCAAGAATACCTTGAGCGCGCCGCTCGGGTGGGCGTTCGGCACGCCTGAAGTCGGGCAATCTTATCTGTTTCCTAAAGATGACGGCAAGATTTACGAGGCTCGCGCTACATACTTCACCAGCCTGAAGAATTTGAATTTCACCCCGGCGCGAGCGCTGGCCCATCCGAAGGACCTGGAGGAGGCGATGGGCCGGGCCGTCGACTCCGGCGAACTGACCCATTGCTTTGGCTGCCACACGACGGCCGCCACCATTGGCGGAAAGTTCGATCCTGCGGGCCTGATCCCCGGAGTCTCCTGCGAGGCGTGTCATGGCCCCGGCGCCGCGCACGTTGCTGCCATGCAGGCCTATCAGCACGGCAAAGCACCGCTCAAAATGGGAACCATCCTGAATCCCGCCCGGCTGAGCCCGGCCGATTCCATTGACTTTTGCGGAGCCTGTCACAGTACCTGGTGGGATTTGAAGCTTTCCGGCGTGCATGGCCCCTCGACCACGCGGTCACCTCCCTATCGCCTTGAGACGAGCCGATGCTGGCGCAGTAAACCGGACGTCCGGCTGACTTGCATGGCGTGTCATGACCCGCATGTGCCGCTGCAAACCAGCGCGGCGGCCTATGACCGCAACTGCCTCTCCTGCCATGTGACGGATGCGAAGGCTCCGAAGACGGCATCGCATCCTGGAGCCGCCTGTCCAGTGGCAAAACAGAATTGCACGACCTGTCACATGCCGAAGGTGTATGTGCCGGAGATGCACGGCTACTTCACCGATCACCGGATCCGGATCGCACAGGCAAACGCTCCGTTCCCTGAGTGAAGCTTCGGCGGACAGAATTACGTCCACTTGCCCGAGCCTTCCACCAGGGTCACGTACCGGTCAACAGGCAGGTTCGTAAATCGCTCCACGGCGCCGCTCGGTTGCGGCCAGGTAATTTCCACCCAATCGATTTTGGGCCGGGGACCGATGCCGAGTACCAGCCG
>JAJXUS010000240.1 GCA_021782675.1 Acidobacteriota bacterium | reverse complement strand
TCACCACCGGCCGCAACATAATGCTCCACGGTCTGCAAATACTGAAAGCTAATATCGACGTGAACGAACATGTAGGGATAGCCGTGGACCCAGTCGATCAGACCCGCGCTCTGCGACATCTCATGCCAGATCATTCCGATCTTCGGATCCTGATAGCGGGCGATGAAATTCAGCGCATCCCGCGCGCGCGAGTATTGGCCTTCACTTAGCAGCGCGTCGATGGCGGTCATGGCATCGCCGGCAAAGAACCACGCATATTGCGGCCGCCGCGCGCCGCGCGACGGACCGTAGCCGGCCACCAGACCACAGCCAAGCTGCGGGTTGCATACCCATGCCTGATCGAGGGCAACCTGCGACCAACGGAGCTCTTGGTTGAGCGCAGCATCGGGCGTTTCGACGGCGATGGAATTTTGCAGCAAGCTCCGATAGTGGTCAGCCGCTTGCGTGAACAGGGATTCGCGGGAAGCCGTCAACGCTGCAACCTTGCTGAAGTCTGCCGTGATATCACCCGTCCCCGCTGCGATCACCACCGTCGCGTTGGCTTCGGAGGCATTGGCTTTTGCAATGATCGTGAAACCGGTGTCTGCGTCGGGCGAGCTGTGCGGCCGGTTGTAAACAGGGTCATGCGCAACGACGGCCGTCGAGCCGATAACGGCAGAAAAACGATGCGTCGGCTCCGACAGAATGTAGCCATGCGCCTGCGCATTCCAGGACATGTCCTGCCCGCCAATTGCCGCGGGCCACATCAGGTTCAGCACCGGATGGAAGTGAACAGTGATCCGCAGCGAAGGCACGCCGGTCACCTGATAGGTGAGGATGGCGGCGGAGTGGTCGAGCGGGACGACCAATCGTTCTCGCACGATGAAGTCCGGCCCAATGTAGATGCGGGTGACGGACTCCGGCCGATAGATGACGCGCCGCAGGATCGACGGCCCGGAGATTGCCGACGTGGTATCTGGTTCGCGAAAGGCGATCTGGTAGCTGTCCAGAACCTCGAGCGGATACGCCCACATCTCCAGTCCGCCGGTGGCGTAGCCATCGAGCAATGCCTTGCGGCCATGCAATGCCAGAAAGCGGTCCGGCGAGACGGCGCGCGTGCTTATCGATAACGGCGCGAGTGCGTCCTTCACATTTTGAACATGCGGAGTGGATTGAGCGCGCAGTGGGCACAGCACCGCTGCAGCGAACAGCACGCTCATCAGAAAAGCAGGCTTCGCCCGCTCGGTGGAACCGCGCTTTGAGGGATACGCAAAGGCTTGGAGCATTCGCACGCTGCCTGCTTATTTCGCGTTCCCGCCGGATGCCGGGATGTCTGCCAGCAGCGCGGAAGCACGATCGACCTGATGGTTATAGTCCGCCAGATGCCTGGTGATCTCCTGCGTCCAGTGGCTGCCGAGCATCTTGCCGATCTTCACCTGATCCTGCTGCGTGATTGCATTGCGCATTGCCCGCACATCCGCAAGCGCGTGTGGCAGCGTGCTTCGCAGATGAGTGATCTCCATCTCCGCAGACTGCGGACGGTAGGTAAGCCGGTCGCCGGTCTGCACCGCGTCAATCAATGAATCCGGCGACCAGGCTAACGGGAATGTTTGATTGAGTGTGTCATAGGCCTCGCGCAGGCGCGTCATGGCGCCCGCAAAGCCGTTAAGTTCCGCCCGGCGTGCAACCAGTGCGGCAGAGCGATGCACAACAACATGCGTTGGCCGATTGACGGCGGTCCGCGGCAGCGTGATGACCGTTGTCAGCGTGTTTCCTTCAAATCGCCAGCCCACGGTACCTGCCTGCGGGTGGTACGGAATATCGCACCCATTCACCGAGACTGCCGATGGCGGCCAGTCACCCGGCAATTCAATCTGCAGCACGCGCGATGGCAGCATGCCCGGATATTGACCCTGCGCGGGCGACACCGTAAGCGTCAAATCGCCGCCCTTTTCGGCGGCGGTCAGGCGCGTCCACACTGCCTGCCCCTTCTGATAGTCGCGCGTATCGCCCGCATCCTCGTACAGGGTGTAGCTGGACGCTCGCCCCTCGACCAACGGAAAGACGGTGACAATCAGCGGGTCCAGTGGTGCCGCGCCAGTATGCGCGGGGGCTTGCGCCATGGGGATGATGGAGCCACTCCGCACATAAACCGGAATCTGATCGATGGAGAAGTTTCGATCAAACCAGGCGGGTCCTTTCAGTTGACTGCCGGTTTCCCATTCAACCCACTGTCCCGGCGGCAGCCAGATGTGCTCGGACGCGAGCTGCGTGGCGGCCGCAACCGGCGTGGTTATCGGCGCCACCAGCATGGAGTCTCCAAACATGTACTCGTTTTTTGCGGCATACGATCCATCCTGCTCCGGCCAGTCGTAGTAGAGCGGACGAAGAAATGCCAGCCCGGTGTCATAGGTACGGCGCGCCTCCGTATAGATGTAGGGCTCCAATGCGTAGCGCAGATGGATGGTGCGCCGCATGATGCTGGAGTACGGTTCGGGATATGCCCAGATGCGGCGCTCTGCGTCTGGATTTTTTGTCGTGTGCGTCCGCAACACCGGACTGAAGATGCCAAACTGCAGCCATCGCGTGTACAGCTCCGGACTGACAGCACCGGGTATGTGACCGCCGATGTCGTGGCTCCAGTACGCGAAGCCGACGTTGGCAGAGGTTGCCGTAAACCATGGCTGAAAGGCAAGCGATGCCCAGTCAGAGATTGTGTCGCCCGAAAAACCGATGGGATATCGATGGCCGCCGAGACCGCCCCAGCGATTCATGGTCATGGGCCGCTTGCCTTCGCGCGCCCGATCGGTGAAGTAGGTGTAGCCGATCCACCACGTGGGATTTACACCCTTCAACCGGGTGTGATTTTCCTGCTGCCAATCCAGCCACCAGACATCGACGCCTTCGCGCTCCATCGGGTGCAGCATGATGCGAAAGTAGTTTTCGGCAAACTTCTTGTCCGTAATGTCGAAGGGGACATATTTCGTGGTGGTGGGATTCATCCCCATGGATCGAGCCATTGCGTCAAAGTGCTCGTCCCACGGTTGAATCCCCGAGGCGGGATGCAGGTTGAGAGCGACGTGCAGACCCTGCTGATGGATGCCGGCCAGAAACTCCTTTGGATGCGGAAACAGCAGAGGGTTCCAGGTGTAACCGCTCCATCCCAGCGTATGACCGGAGGCGTCTTCGCGCGGCTTCCACCAGTTCAGATCGAAGGTCTTATGCCAGTCCATGTCGATGACGAGCACCGACAGGGGCGTGTGGTTTTCGTTAAAGCCGCGAACCAGCGCGTTGAGCTCCTGATCGCTGTAGGCCCAGTAGCGCGACCACCAGTTGCCGAACACGAAGCGCGGCGGAATGGGAATGCGGCCGGCAACTTCCACGTAGTCCTGCAGCGCCTTTTTGTACCGGTGCCCGTAGCCGAAGAAGTACCAATCCTGCCGGGCGCCGGGCGGGCGCAGAACCACCCACGGCCACGGACTCTGCTCGCCTTCTGAGAAGCTGAAGTTTGCGGAATCGAACAGTGGCCGGGTGGAGTCGTCCACCAGCACCCATCCGGCGCGAGAGATAAGTCCCTGCCCGATCGGCTCGATCGTGTGATTGCCGTGGGAGCCATCCAGTGTGCGCGTTGTGCCCATCAGGTTGCCGGGATTGGCCATGCCCGGTTGCCAGGTTGACGTGCGGCCATCCACCGAAAATTCGATATGGAGATCGTCGGCGGTAAATTGGCCGTCATCGCCAGAGCGCGGACTGTAGGTCAACGTCACGGCGCTGGTCTTCAGCGTCAGGATGCCGCCGCGTACCGAGTGCGTGAACGCAGGGACAGGCAGGTTGCGATTCAGGAAAACAAAAGAGGCGCGATCTTCAAATTTCCCGTCCGCCGCCCACTCCATGCGGATGAGTTGTGGCGTGAGCACGGTAAACCGCGCGTGGCCCATGATGACGGTCGCGCCGGGATTGGCGACTGGATCATAGTGGCCGGCCATAGCTGGGGTTTGACTCCGCATACTGACAGGCGCGGGCTGGCCCCGTAGCACGGGTGCCAGAGCGAGCGAGGCCAACAACAGGCCGCCACGAAGGCAGCGCCTGGTTCCCCGCGATTCCGGATTGTTTAAGACTTCCACTCGCGGGGTCCCTGCACGGCCTGGCCGCTCTGCTGAAATTCTAGAACTGAAACTTTCCGGCAAACTGCAGGATGCGCATCGAGCTTCCGTTCTGTGATGCGACGATGTCGTTGACCAGACCGGAACTGGTGCCGCAGTCTACGCAGGAACTGGGCTGTCCGAGGTTTGGATGGTTGAAGACGTTAAACGCCTGCGCGGTGAGCTGGAAGTTGACGCCGCGCGGAAGCAGAAATGCCTTCGTGACGGAAGCATCAACGTCGATCATGCCGGGCCCGGTCAGCGAGTTGCGTTGAATATTGCCAAACGTGCCGAACGCGGGCCGCTGATACGGTCCTTCCACGGCGCCGTTGAAGGCCAGCAGCGGAACGTT
>JAJXUS010000239.1 GCA_021782675.1 Acidobacteriota bacterium | reverse complement strand
GAAGTTCTCTTCCCTTCCTTTGAGCTCATACATTTGCGCTTCGTAGAGATGAAGAGCGGGCGTGTTGGCGTCATCCACATGCAGCCAGATGGTGTGCGCTCCGGCAGCGCGGGCGGAGCCTTCGAGGAGCGCCAGCAGTTCGCGGCCGATCCCCTGCCCCCGGCGGCCCGGCGCTACTTCGAGGGTCTCGATGTAGGCGATCCCGGTGGACGCCCCCCGCAACCATTCCACAATGGCGAAGCCGGCCAGGTTCGAGCCGTCTTCCGCCAGCCAGGTGGCCGAGCGGGTGCTACCGACGAGCCGGCGCATGTACCCGCGGGGAAACCGCAACGGCGGATCGAAGCAGGCCTCTTCGATCGTGTAGAGTGAGTCGAAATCGTCGGGCCGGTAGAGGCGATAGCGCACAGATTCAATGTAGCGGATTGCCGGTGATCAAAGGCCCTCCGAATCGATTTGCGGTCTCTGTGTGAGGTCAGCAGCCGTCTCCGGCCTGCGGGGGACTTGTTCAGGATGCGGCATGGTGCGCTGAGATTGGCCTGTAACTATCTGGATACATTACACATCGATAGATTTGGCGATGATTGGCAAGAGCGGCGGCAAAATCGTATCCCTTGATAGACTTGAGACAGGCCCTTCATGAGTTCTCTTCCCCCATCGCCGGCAGCGAGCGACGTTGAGGACAGCCCGCGTCCCGGAAAGGGCTGGACCGCCACGGAACTTGCCACAGCCGGCCTCGATCCGGCCGATTTGCAGTTCTTCATGCGCCTTACCGACGCGCTGAATACCACCCTGGACCTGCAGACGCTGCTCAACCGCACCGCCGAACTGGTGCGCGATGTGATTCCATTCCGCATTTTTGCCATTCTTCTTTTGAATGACCGCAGCCATGATCTGCGCATGCGCTTCCAGATCGGACACACACCGCAGGTGGCGCGGACACGCGTTCCGGTAGGCAAAGGCATTGTGGGCCAGGTGGCGCAGACCCGGCACGCCGTGCTGCTCAACGACGTGACTACTGACCCCAACTACATCAGCGTCAATCCAGAGGTTAAGTCGGAGCTGGCGGTGCCCCTGATCGCCAAGAACCGGCTCATCGGGGTGATGGACCTGGAGAGCGAGCAGGCGGGGTTCTTCCGGCCAGAGCATCTGAACATACTCACGCTCACGGCATCGCGCATTGCCCAGGCGATTGAGAACGCGCGGCTCTACACGCGGATCTCGCGGCAGGCGCAGACGCTGGAGGTGCTGAACGAGATCGCGACCGAACTGGCGTCGATTCTCGAGCTCAATCCACTGCTGGAGCGAGTGGGACAGCTCTTGCGGCGATTGATCGACTACCAGATGTTCTCGATCATGCTGCTCGACCAGAAGGGCGAGACGCTGATCACACGCTACGCCTGGCGCTTTGGCTATTCCCATGCGCCGCTGCGCCGCATCCCGGTAAACAGCGGACTGGTAGGCGCGGCGGTGCGGGAGTGGCGCGCTATCAATGTGCCAGACGTGCTGCAGGACCCCCGCTATCTGCCCATGAACGCCGAGACGCGATCGGAACTGATTGTGCCGCTGTTTTACAAGGGGCGGGTGATCGGGGTGCTCGATCTGGAGCATACGCGGGTAAATTTCTTCAACGAAGAGCATGAGCGCATGCTCACTGCGCTGGCCGCACAGGTTGCCATTGCCATTGAGAACGCGCGGCTGTACCAGGCGGTGCGGACGCAGGAGCGGCAACTCGAAAAAGATATGGCGATGGCGCGCGAGGTGCAGTTGCGGCTGCTGCCGCCCGGCGCTCCGGAGCACAAGAATGCGGAGATGGCAGTGCGCTTTTTGCCTGCGAGGTCCATCGGCGGCGACCTCTACGACTTTATCGAGTACAGCGGCGACCGCACCGCCATCATGCTTGGGGACGTCAGCGGCAAGGCCGCGCCGGCGGCGCTGTTTGCCGCGCTGGTGAGTGGCATCATGCGCAGTGCAGCGCAACAGCATCCGGGACCGGCGGAGATGCTCAAGAACCTGAACGACGCGTTGCAGGAGCGCAAGCTCGACTCACAATACGTGGTCATGGTGTACGCGGTGTGGAACGACGAGAACCGCACTCTGCAGGTAGCCAACTCCGGCGCGGTGCAGCCCATCGTATGCCGCGGCGGCGAATCGGTGACGGTCAAGGCGGAAGGATTTCCGCTGGGCATGTTTCCCGATGTTGACTATGAAGAGTTCAACGTGGCCACGCAGCCCGGCGACGCTGTGGTGTTTGTTTCGGATGGAATTCTTGACGCAGAAAACGCCGCGCGAGAGATGTACGGGCAGGATCGGCTGGCGGGGGTGCTGTGCACGCACCGCGAGCAGCCCGCGCAGGATATTGCCGACGCCATTCTCGCCGACGTGTCGAGATTCCAGGATGGCAAGGACCGCTTCGACGATGAGACTATCATCGTGATCCGGGTGCGCTAGAGGACTGGTTTGCAAAACGAGCAGAGATCGGGAGCAATTGTTTGTCGACAGCGATTCAGGAACGTGTGATCCGCCCGGCGCGGAATGTGTACGGCAGCCTGCGCCTGCCGGGCGATAAGTCCATCAGCCACCGCTACGCCATGCTGGGCGCGTTTGCCGAGGGTGTCTCGCGCTTTACGAATTTTTCCACCGGCGCGGATTGCGCCTCAACTCTGGCCTGCATGCAGGCGCTGGGCGCGCAGGTGAAGCGGCTGGAAGGCGACGCCGTGGAGATCACCGGCGTGGCCGGTCGCGTGACGCCCGCCGCGGACGCACTCGATTGCGGAAACTCCGGCTCGACAATGCGAATGCTGTCCGGCCTGCTGGCGGCGCAGGAGGGCAGCTTTACGCTGACCGGCGACGCTTCTCTTTCGCGGCGGCCGATGGAGCGCATTCGCAAGCCCCTTGAAGCGATGGGGGCACGGCTCACGCTGACGGAAGGTCACGCGCCGCTCACCATCCACGGCGGCAAGCTGACAGCGATCGACTACACCACGCCGGTGCCCAGCGCGCAGGTAAAGACATGCGTACTGCTGGCCGGCTTGCAGACGGAAGGCACAACCACCGTGCACGAAGCGGTGCGTACGCGGGACCACAGCGAGCTGGCGCTGCGCGCCTTTGGCGCCACGGTGACGCGCACCAGCGGATCGGTCTCCATCGCCGGGCCGCAATATCTGCATGCCATTGAAGCGGCAGTGCCGGGCGACCTTTCCTCGGCGGCCTTCTTTCTCTGCGCGGCGGCGCTGTTTCCCGGATCAGGCCTGGTGCTGGACTCGATCGGGCTCAACCCTACGCGCGCGGCGCTGCTCGACGTGCTCACCGCACTGGGCGCGCATATTTCGGTGCTGAACCTGGAAGAGAAGCATGCGGAGCTGGTGGGAACGATTCAGATCTCAGCGCCTGCCGAGGGCATGGGTACAACCGCCGTCACAGGAGCGCTGGCTGCGCAGCTGATCGATGAACTGCCGGTACTGGCTGCGATCGGGCCTTTCACCAGCGGCGGCCTGCGTATTCGCGACGCTAAAGAGCTGCGCGTGAAAGAGTCGGACCGCATTGCGCTGGTTGCGAAGAACCTGCGCGCGATGGGCGCCGAGGTGATTGAGTTTGAAGATGGGCTCGACGTGCCTGGCGGCCAGACGCTGCACGGCGCCACCATCGATTCCGGCGGCGACCACCGCATTGCCATGGCCTTTGCCGTAGCGGCGCTGCGCGCTGAGGGCGAAACCGTGATTCAAGGCGCCGAATCGGCAGCCATCAGCTTCCCTGAGTTCTTCGAGATGCTCGACCTGGTGGCGGAGCGATAACTGGCTTCCACCCTTTGGCTCTGAAGGCCCAAGGGTGGAAACGCAGCAGTGATTTTTTTTGAAGAATATTCAGGCGCTGGGCGTGACCAGGTGATGGGCAATGGCGAAGAGTGCCAGTTCCAGACGCGTGGAGACGCCGGTTTTGTCGAAGATGTTCGAGAGGTGACGCTTGACGGTCTCTTCGCTGAGCGTGAACTGCTTGGCGATATCGCGGTTGGAGCAGCCTTCTACGATGCAGCCCACCACTTCCAGCTCGCGCGGGGTCAGGCCGTAGGTTTTGCGCTGTGGCACGGCGGCCTTCTGCATGAGTTCGTGCAGCGCGGAGACAAGATTGACGACGCGCTTGCCGCCGATCCAGTAGTCCCCCGCGAAGACAGTGCGGATGGCCGTCTGCAGATGGTTGGCGAGAGCGTCTTTGAGGACGATGCCGCGCGCGCCGACCTGCAGAGCTTCAATAATCTGCTGCGTGGTGATGGTTGAAGTGAGCAGCAAAATCTTGGCCGTGGATGGGCCGTTCATGATCGCCCGCATGGCCTTAAGACCGGGCAGGCGAGGCATTGAAACGTCCAGGAGCAGAACTTCCGGTTGAAGTTCGAGCGTCTGGGTGATGGCTTCGTCGCCGTCGGTGGCCTCGCCGACAACTTCAAAACCACCGGCTTCCATGAGCATATTTTTCACGCCGATGCGAACG
>JAJXUS010000238.1 GCA_021782675.1 Acidobacteriota bacterium | reverse complement strand
ACTACGACTCCTTCACCTACAACCTGGTCCAGATTCTCGGGCAGTTGGGCGCGGAGATTGAAGTGCGCCGCAACGACCAGGTGACCGTCGATCAAGTGGCCGCGATGCATCCAGAGCGCATTGT
The DNA here is from genome assembly GCA_021782675.1 of Acidobacteriota bacterium. Taxonomy (GTDB): domain Bacteria; phylum Acidobacteriota; class Terriglobia; order Terriglobales; family Acidobacteriaceae; genus JAKAUB01. Next base: position 4,371 of record JAJXUS010000238.1, on the reverse strand, counting down.
CATCTCGCCGGGCCCATGCACGCCGCAGGAGGCGGGCATCAGCATTCCTCTGATCCGCCGTTTCGCAGGCAGTGTTCCCGTCCTCGGCGTATGCCTGGGGCATCAGGCCATCGGCGCCGCGTTCGGCGGCCGTGTTGTGCGCGCTCCGCGCCTTATGCATGGCAAGACCAGCGAAGTGGAGCACGACTCCCGCACCATCTTTCGCGGCATCCGCAAGCCCATGACCTGCACCCGCTATCACTCGCTGATTGTCTCGGAGGATGGTCTGCCGGACGAACTGCAAATCTCAGCCCGCTCTGAAGGCCTGATCATGGGCTTGCGCCACCGCAATTACCCGGTCGAAGGCGTGCAGTTCCATCCAGAGAGCGTGTTAACCGGCGAAGGCGCGCGCCTGCTGGAGAATTTTCTCAAGCTCAACTGATTGTTGTTTTTCTGGCATTCCCGCAGGGAATCTGCTGTCGCATTTCGGCTCGGCATTCCTACAGGCGAACAACAAGCAGATCCCCTTTCGGGGATGACAACCAGAACAGCAAAAGCGACTGCATCTGCTTTTCTTTCTGGCATTCCCGCAGGGAAGCTGTATTTCTGTCCCTGGTCTGCACGCCAATGCCTACGCGGACGGAGGGGTCGGCCGGTTCTTCTGCGATCCGAAATAAAAGCCGAGCACCGATCCAATCAACCCAGTCAGGGCGGGCAGCACAATCGTCAACATGTCTTCGGTCTGTTTCCAGGTGTCGCGCGGGCCGGAGGACTTTACCGCCACCCACACGATGATGAAGGCGAACAGGGCGAGCAGTCCAACGGTGACAAACATGCGAACGTAGTCTCGCTGCTCTTCCGGGTTGTACGGCTCCAGCGTGTAGTGGGCGGCGGCGGCGACGGGCTCCGGGGACACGGTCAGCTCAAAGTGTGCGGGCGCATTTGGGGCCGGGGAATTCGTCGAAGCGTTCATTGACCGCTCCCGGAGACGGGCTGTGCGCCGGGCGCGAACTTCAGCTCCTGGATGGCGCGGCCCCGCTTGAGCAGGATTTGTGTGCCCGCTCCGCTGCCTGCGACCAGCAGATGCGTCACGTTCACCGCCTGCTCCAGTGCAGTGGCGAGCGGAATATTCTGGCGGGCGGCGATATCGCGCAGCGCCTGGACGGTGGCGGCTGGAATCCTAAGCTGCATTGCCTGCAAGCTGGCATCGTCGGGCATAGCGCCTCCTTCACTGGTTCCTGTCCGGCACAATCGTTACACTTCAGACAGCGCCTGACAAGCTTCCGCCTCGTCCAATTCAGCATGAGCCGATGGTCCCCGAATTTCCGAAAACCGCCGCGCGCCGGGCGGTGTCTGCTGACGGCGCTGTTGGTGGCCGCGCCCGTGGCGGCGCGGGCTCAGACTGCGGAGCAGCCCATCGGCAGTCTGTTGGCCGGCTCGTCAATGGGCGTAAAGGTCTCAGGGGCTGTCACTCTGGATGGCGCAAGAACGCTGCTGGGGAATGGCAGCAGCGTGGGCGCGGGCGCAGCGACGCTGCCCGTTACTCTTACGCGCGGCGGCCGGCTCGATCTTTGCGCCAACACAACGGTGCATCTGTCGCAGCAATACAATCCTGCGGATCCGCGCAGCCCGCTGCTCATCGCGCTCGATCACGGCGCCATTGAAGCGCACTATCGCCTGGACAAGAACTCCGATGTTGTTCTGACGCCGGACCTGCGCATTCTGCTTTCCGGGCCGGGAAGCGCGGATGTGCGCATCCGGGTCAACCAGCAGGGCGACACCTGCGTCTCCAACCGCGGCCACGATGCCCCCTACGTGACCGTCAGCGAGCAGATGGGCACCGGCGTCTATCGCGTGCAGTCGGGCCAGCGCGTGCTGTTTGAGCATGGCAGCGTCCGCTCTGTGGTGGACAACGAAGCCCAGCCCTGCGGCTGCCCCGCGCAGCCGGTGGTCGTCGTAGCACCCAGCGGTCAGACGACCATGCCGCAGCATGCCGCGAAGGCTGGGCAGGCGGTCGCCGCCAAAAATTCTTCGCCGGGCGGCCCCAGCTCCACACCTGCCGATACAGCCTTTCCCCTGGCGGAGAGCGAAGGCCTGGTTCCAGCGCCCAAGATGCCCGCCTCCCCTGCGCTGATGCCCGGAGAGGAAGCCTCGCAGATTTCGACGACACTCAGCTACATTGCGCCCCGGCAATCCGTCCCGACGGGGCTGCCCAATGGCGTGGCGACGCCAGAGAGCGCCGCCACGACGGCGACCACCCCGGTGCCGGGCTTTGGCCCGTCCGTCAACACGGGGCCGGCGCCCGGCGCCCAGCCCGTGATTGCGATCGCGCCCGTCGTGGCAAAGAAGAAGAAGCCCGGTTTTCTGCACGCGGTGGGCCGCTTCTTTGCCCGCATCTTTGGTTGAGTGCGTGCAATTCGAAATACCGCACAGAGACTTTCAAAGATCGATGGAGGGCGCGGACCATCAGCACAAGGCGCGTTACCTGGCGATGATTCCGCATATCGGCTTTGCCGGGCTCTTTATCCACGGCGGAGAAGCGGTGATTCCGCAGGGGGCAACGTTCACGGCCTCAATTGATAGGCCGGCGGCGCCCCAGCAGACCAGCCGCTGACCGGTGCCGCATGCCGGTGCAGGCCAGCCTACGTTAGACTGATGAGTCAGGCCGGGCAGGGCGGCTGGAGTCGAACCTCCGGGTCGCCCGCTTCGTCCGGCGGGCCTTTTATGGGCCCTTCCCAGACAAAAGATCAGAAAACGTAAGGAGCAATGGTTTATGGCGATTCCCGCCACGCAAATGCGGCCCGGTATGGTCATCAAGCACAACGGAGAACTGCATTCGGTTTTCAAAGTCGAGCATCGCACGCCCGGCAACCTGCGCGCTTTTATCCAGGCCAAGCTGCGCAATCTGCGCAGCGGCGCCATGTATGAGCACCGCTTCCGTTCTGCCGATCCCATTGAGCGCGTCATTGTCGATGACATCGCGATGGAGTTTCTTTACTCCGATGGCGACGACTACGTCTTTATGAACACGGAGAACTACGAGCAGACCACACTGAATGCGTCCATTCTCGGCGACTCCGTGGAATATCTGATCGCCAATCTGCCGGTAAAGGTCTCGTTTTTTGACGGCGTCGCGGTCGGTATCGATCTGCCGCAGACCGTCGAGCTGACGGTTGTGGAGACGGAGCCGGGCATCAAGTCTGCCACGGCCTCCTCCGTCACCAAGCCGGCGAAGCTGGAAACAGGCCTGGTGGTGCAGGTGCCGCCCTTTATCAACGAGGGCGAAAAGATCCGCGTGGATACGGCCGAAGGCGCCTACCTGTCGCGCGCCTGACCCGGCGCCAATGATCCGGGGAACCTCCTCGGCCTGCAAGCCGTACCAATCCTTGCGGGTTCCGCGGAGGTTCCACCATGTACGCACACTCCGTCATCGTCGCGCTCTGGATTGCGCTCGCGATCTTCTGGCTGATCACTGCACTGTTTGCCAAGCAGGCGATTCGGAGGCAGACGTCCGCTTCACGCCTTGTCCAGGCACTGCTGAATGTGGCCGGATATTTTCTGCTCTTTGATCCGGCACTCAGCATCGGCATCCTCGGCCACCGGATCCTTCCTCATGCGCCGTCTCTGATCCTGCTCGGCATTGGCCTTACTGCCGCGGGCGCCGCGTTCGCCATGTGGGCGCGTATTGTGCTGGCCGGAAACTGGAGCAGTGATGTGACCGTTAAAGAGAATCATGAACTGACGACGCGCGGCCCCTATCGGCTGGTGCGCCATCCCATCTACTCCGGCCTTCTGCTCGCGGTGCTGGGCACAGCGATCAGCTTCGGGCTGGTGCGCGGCTTTGTCGGCTGGCTGTGCGTGCTCACAGGATTTCTGTTGAAGCTGCGGGTCGAAGAGCAGTTTATGAGGCACGAGTTTGGCCAGCAGTATGACGAGTATCGGCATAAAGTGAAGGCTCTCGTACCCGGCATCTTCTGAGGCTCAGGCCGGGGAGTTGCCTCGCTGCGATGCATCTGCGACACTGCCCCTTGTGCCCGTTGCGGAGCCTCGTCTCATGGTGCGTCATTACATTGTCAAAGGTCGTGTACAGGGCGTAGGTTTCCGTTGGTTTGTGCTGCAGGAAGCCTCTGGCCTGGGTTTGTCCGGCTGGGTGCGCAACACCAGCACTGGCCACGTGGAAGTGCTGGCGGCAGGGGAAGCGGAGACACTGCGGAAACTGGAGCAGTGCCTGCGGCGCGGCTCCCGCGGGTCGCGGGTCGATGCCATCGAGCAGGAAGCGCGCCCGGATGCCGAGGCCGAGGGTTTGAAACCGTTTGAGATTGAAGGAGCCTGGTAAAAGCGAATGTCTGAACTGCATATTGATTGTGAGCCCCTGAAGAAGCTGATCCGCAC
>JAJXUS010000237.1 GCA_021782675.1 Acidobacteriota bacterium | reverse complement strand
GGCGGAGATCTCTGAAAAAATTGGCATCCCTCAGCGCACACTCACCCGCCGGCTCGCGCACCATTCCCGGCTCACTGCGGTCGAGTCGGACCGGGCGGTTCGGCTGGCGCAGGTCTTTTCCACCGCCATTGAAACCCTGGGGGATGAGGAAAAAGCTGCCGCCTGGCTCAAGACGCCGAATCGCGCCTTGCGCGGGGCTCGTCCCCTGGACCAGCTCGACACCGACCCCGGCGTCCGCGAGGTCGAGAGCGTGCTCGGCCGCATCGCCTACGGCGTCTACAGCTGATGCGCATCTGGCGCATCTGCCGGGGCCGCTTCGCCGCTGAAGCCTTCGCCGGCCACGGCGCGCGGCGCTTTGGCGGCCGCTGGAACACGCCCGGCGTGCCCATGGTCTATGCCTCGTCATCCCTGGCGCTGGCAGCTATGGAGTTGTTCGTTCACCTGGAGCCCAACCAGCAGCCGGACGACCTGGTCTCCATCGCAGCCGTGCTGCCGCGGGGAGAGCCTGCGCAACGCATGGACCCAGACCAGTTGCCCGCGAACTGGTGGACGGACGACTTCGCTCCGCTGCGCGCGCTCGGAGACAACTGGATTCGCGAGCAAAGCTCGCTCGCCATCGAGGTCCCTTCCGCTGCGCTGCGCGTGGAGTGGAATGTCCTGGTGAACCCGCTGCATCCAGCGATTGCACAGATCAAGGTCGAGCCGCCGCAACCGTTTCAATTTGACGCGCGCATGTTCCGGTGAAGTGCGGCCCACGCCGCTTACGCCTCAAAATCCAGCTCAACCGGCTCGATCAACGGCACCAGCCACTCCAGCAGCGCAAGGTGCGCAGCATGGATGGCGTAGGCATCGCAGGCCGCCTTGTCCGTGAACTTCATCATCCCGGCAAACGTGTATCCCTGTCCGCGCGGCGAGAGATTCGGCCCGACATGCGCCTCGATCAACCCAGGAATCGCGCCTCGAAAGGCCAGAATCTCCTTCGTCGCGCGCGCCTTGTGCGCCTCCGTGGCCGCAGCTTTCCAGCGAAACCCAAAAATGTGGATGAACATCCCATTGCCTCCCCGCCGTCTCAGCCCTTCATCGCAAAGCTTCGCCCTGCTTCCAGCAGCTTCGCTACCGACTCCTTTGAACACGACTCCGTATAGATCCGCAGCAGCGGCTCCGTTCCGCTGGCGCGAAACAGAATCCACGTCTCCGCGGCGTTTGGCTTGGACTTCGCCTCGGGGTTGTCCAGATAGAACTTCACCCCGTCCAGCGTCTCCTGCCGCAGCACCGGCATACCGGCAATCGCCGGGTCGCCCGGCTTCAGCGCTCGCGCCCGCGCAATCGCGCCATTCTTCAGCTCATCGGGAATATGCAGATCGATGCGCCCGTACTGGTGCTCGCCGTACTCCGCCTGCAGGTCCGCCACCAGCTCGCCCAGCGTCTTGCCTTCCTCGGCCATCACGTTCGCCAGCAGCAGCGCGTTCAGCAGGCCATCGCGTTCCGGCAGGTGCCGCTGGAAGCCGATGCCGCCTGACTCCTCGCCGCCCATCACAATCTCGCGCTCCAGCATGTAGTCGCACACAAACTTGAAGCCGATACCGTGCTCAATCAGCTCCCGCCCATGCTTCGCGCAGATGCGGTCCAGCATCTTCGTGGTGTTGAAGGCCCGCGTCACCGCGCCCGGCCAGCCCTTGCGCTTGAGCACCCAGCTCAGCAGCACGCTGAAAATCTTATGCGGATCGACGAAGTTCCCATTCTCATCCGTCGCGCCGATGCGGTCCGCATCGCCGTCCGTGCAGAGGCCTGCGTCGCATCCATGCGCCACCACCGCCGCGCCCAGCGCGCGAATATGGGGCTCAATCGGCTCGGGATTGATCCCCGGGAACAGCGGGTCCACATGGCCGCGAATCTGCACATGCTTCACGCCCAGCTGCGAAAAGATGTTCGACAGAATTGTTCGACCCGCGCCATACATCGAGTCAATCGCGAACTTCTTACCCGCCTTCGCAATCAGATTCAGATCCGCGAAGCTCTCGATGGCCTTCAGATAATCCGGCAGGAAATCCACTTCCTCAATCGCCGCCGCCTGCGCCGCCTGCGGCACCGGTTCGCCCAGCCGGTGCTCAATCTCCGCCATAATCGACGGCTTGCCCGACCCGCCATACCACGCCTTGTACTTCACCCCATTCCACTGCGCCGGGTTGTGGCTCGACGTAATCATGATGCCGCCTGCGCGACCGCGATGGCGCACGCCATAGCTCAGCGCCGGCGTCGGCGTAATGTCATTGGCCAGCTCCACGCGAATACCCGTCGCCGCCACCACCTCCGCACACGCCCGCGCAAACGCCTTTGATCCGAATCGCGTGTCGTATCCGATGCAGATGCCCTTCGCCGGGTCTTCCTGCGCGTGGATGTACGCAGCAATCGCGGCAGCCGCAACGCGCACATTGGCAAACGTAAAGTCGTCCGCAATCACGCCGCGCCAGCCATCGGTTCCAAACTTGATCTGTGGGTGAGCCATCGTCGTAAACTCGCACCTCTCCTTCAATTGAGTCTAAGCGCGCGCACGGCCAGGCCGGGGGCAGCATTGCTGCGCGCCCCGGGCCTGCAAATCCGCATTCCATTTGGCTTGGATAAAATCTAGACCAGCTCGCCGCGCCCGGTCGTGCTCAGATCCTTCACAATCTTGCCCACATCCTGTGAGTGATCCCGGTGCGCGATCAGCAGCGCATCTTCGGTGTCGACAATCACAAGATTCTCCACGCCCACCAGCGCCACAAACTTCCGCGGGCTGTAGACGTAGTTGTTCATGGCTTCCAGCGCCATGTGCCCTTCCGTCTCCGCCACATTGCCGTCGCTGTCGCCGCGCAGCCGCGTGTCCATCTGGTACTCGTAAAGCGACGCCCACGAGCCCAGGTCATTCCAGTTGAACTCCGCCGGCAGGCAATAAAGATTCGACAGGTGTTCGCCCTTCGCCGACCGCGGCTCCAGCACCGCATAGTCCACTGAGATGTTTTCGCACTTGGGATACAGCTTGCGAAACACCTCTTCGAACTGTGGCGTCCCATACGCCGCAGCAATGCTCTCCAGCAGCGGAGCCGTCTCCGGCAAGTGCTCCCTCACCGCATTCGCCAGCGTCCGCGCCGACCACAGGAACATTCCGGAATTCCAGTAGTAGTTCCCTGCCGCCACAAACTCCTCGGCGCGGTTTTGATTCGGCTTTTCCGTGAACCGCCGCACGTGCATCGCATTGCCATCCGCCGTCAGGTCGCCGGTCTCGATATATCCGTAGCCGGTCTCTGCCCGCGTCGGCTCAATCCCCAGCACCACGATGTTCGGTCCCGCCGCCGCGAGCGAAATCCCCTTCTGCAGCGCCTTCAGAAACCTTGGCTCGTCGCCAATCACATGGTCCGACGGAAACACCCCCAGCACCGCATCCGGATTCTCGCGCTCAATCAGAAATGCCGCCAGCCCGCACGCCGGGGCAGTATTCCGCGCCATCGGCTCTTCCACAATCTGCTGTCGCGGAACGGTCTTCAACTGGTCGGCAATCTCGTGCGAGAGATACTCGTTCGTGATCACCCAGGTCTTTTCTACAGGCGCCAGCGGCTTCAACCGCTCTACCGTCTGCTGAATCATCGAGCGTTCGCCGTCCAGCGCCAGAACCTGCTTGGCGCGCGCGCGCCGTGAGCGCGGCCAGAAGCGTGTACCGCTGCCTCCGGCAAGAATCACGGGACGAAAATCAATCTGCGTTGTCATGAAACCCTCATCCTACTCGACGCAAGCATCCTTTGCACAGTCACCCGTCTCACTTTTTCATTAGACAAGACATGCCCACGCAAAACAGCCCGGAGCCGCCATCCTCTGCGGCCTCCGGGCTGTTCACTTCTCTCTTGCGTCGTTCTGGCTCTTCTTCTACTTCAATCCTGTCAGGTATTCGCCCATCCGCTTTGTGCCCTCGTCGATGCTCTGCTTCGTCACCGGGTACGACAGCCGGATGTGCTCCTGCGTGCCGAAGGCCTCGCCGGGCACCGTCACCACATGCGCCTCGTGCAGCAGCTTCGTCGCCAGCTCCGTAGCCGTGCGAATCCCGCCCTTGCCCAGGAACTTCCCGATGTTCGGGTACACATAGAACGCGCCCTCCGGCTTCGTGCACGTGATCCCCGGAATCTCAGCCAGCTTCTTCAGCATGTAGTCGCGCAGGTCAATAAACTCCGCCCTGAACTCCGCCACGCACTCCTGCGGCCCAGCCAGGGCGGCAATCGCAGCCTTCTGCACAAAGCTCGTCGCGTTCGACGTCGACTGCGACTGCAGCTTGCTCAGATTCGCTGTCAGCGCCTTGGACGCGAGCGCATACCCCGCGCGCCAGCCCGTCATCGCATACGTCTTCGAGAGCGACCCCAGAATCACCAGGTGCTCCTTGGCCCATGTATACGATCCGCCGCTCACCGGCTTGCCGGCGTAGTTGAGGTAGACGTAGCACTCGTCCAGCAGCAGGAAAATCCCGCGCTCGTGCGCCAGC
>JAJXUS010000236.1:2243-4512 GCA_021782675.1 Acidobacteriota bacterium | reverse complement strand
ATCCCCCTACCGTGATCGTCACATTTTCGCTCTGGTTGGAGTTCACCGGAGTCAACGGCGCGAACGTCACCGTGGCCGTGGCGGAGCTGCCACCGGCCACCGGCCAGTTGTTCACCACATTGGCCACGTTCAATGAACCCAGGCCGCTGGCCAGATCGTAGGCCGTGCCGGCGTTATACCCCGGCGTAGTGCCGGAACTCACCAGGGTGCCCACCGCGTCTCCGGAGTTAACCGCTGTGCAGTTAGGCGAAGCCAGCGCAGTCCACATCGTAGCGTTCGTGTTCCAGCTGCTTGAAGACGAGTTGTACTGGGCGCCGCCCTCGAAGGTCTGCGTGCTCACCGCGCATGGCATCGAGATGGTGCCCTGGTCAATGTCGTTAAAGGAGCAGCCGTTGGAGGTCGTTCCGCCCTCTGACTTGCAGTTGGAGTAGTTCTGTTTCGTGGCCAGCTGGTAAAGCTGCGGGTTGGGATTGCCCTGCGGCGAGCCTGCTTTCTGATTGATCAGCGCCATCACGCCGGCCATCTCCGGCGTAGCCACCGAGGTTCCACCGAGTTCCAGGGCCTGGCCGCTCCCGCCACTGGAAGTCGCGCTGAGATTGCTACAGGAAGCATTGACGGTGCCGCCAGTGACGCAGATCAACGTAGCGCTGTTCAGCGAACCGTCGCCTGCAAAGAAGCTCACATCGGGCAAGTCGCGAACCCCGTCGCTGGGAATGCCGGCGACTCCCGCCTGCCAGCTCGGCTTCGGCCAGCCGTTGTTGACCAGCGGGAGATTGCCATAGGTTGACCCTGTTGAGTTTACCGACTGGCTGCAGGTGGTGGAGTCGCTCACCACGCAGTTACTGGCGCCCCCACCTCCGCCCACTGTATCGACAAACGATGCCAGAACGAACTGCTGTCCGCCGTTTGTCATATTCTGCTGGTTCATGGAGTACCAGTCTTTGTAGATAAAGTTACAGGCCGCTTCGGGATTCGAAGGCGCGGAGAAGCCGAACAATGGTGCTACGGTCTGCAGGAACGCCATCCATGTCGGATTGAGGCAGGTATCGTTCCAGGGCGCTTCGGGCACATAGCCCTTGGCCGTGGACTGGTTGGTGGCATTGTTGCTCGTATTCCAGTACGCGGCGGCATCGCTGGCAGCGCAGCCGTGAAAGTTGCCGCTCGAATCGTATGTAGGCTTGCACCACGCCAGGTCTGTTCCACCCACCGCCGTGTTATAGGGTGACGAAGCGATGCCGTTGACTGCGAGCCCTTGTTGCGCCGAGTACGGGTTTCCCTCCTGAGCGTCGAATCCCTGATCGCAGGCCGGAGATCCCGAATCGCCCGTAGCCACAAACACCGCCACACCTTCGCTCGATGCAGTCTGCCACAGGTTATGGTAGGCAACGTTCGAGGCCGTGCCCATGCCCAGCTCGCAGGAGCCGTAACTGATGCTCATGATGTGCGCACCGTATACCTGCGCGCCCTGTGAGTTGATGTTGTTGATCACCCATTGCGCCGACTGGAAAAGGGGATCGTTGGTGGGATTCGTCTGGCTGTTATAGGCCGTGGTTACCAGCACCACCTGAGCTCCTGGCGCCACCGCGCCAGACCACTCCACGTCCAGTGTGTTCTCTTGAAGGTCGCCAATGCTGCAGGCGTTGGTCGAGCTGGTGCAAACCCCAGGGTCGGAACCGCCGCTGGGATGAGCCATAATGGGTGCTGTTCCGGCCGGCAATCCAAACACGCTCTTGAACGTAGAAATGTCGCTCGCGTTGACATCGCTGGTGCCGATAATCACGACCTTCTGGCCCGTTCCATCCACGTGATTACTCCAGACGGGTTGCACGTTGTACATGGTCGCGAAGTCGTAGGGCGCAACGTCTTCCTGCACGTACGAACTGCCGCTATACGTAAACTGGGGCCCCAGCGAGGAGAAGGACGCTGCCGGTCGCTGCCGAGCCGCCAGCATTGCTGGAATGCCTCCCGCTCCCAGGCTCACTCCCGGACCTATATCCAGCTTTTGCCAGCCATGCGCATCCGGGTTGAACTGCACCAGCCCTCCGGTGCGGTGAAGCGGACGCGGACGGAAATTATGCAGTCCCTTGATGCCCACCACGACCGGCGCCAGCGCCGCCGGTATCTGCGGATCGGTCATATTGGCAATGTGCGGAACCCCGTGCACGGTCAGATTGTGAATCGTGGTGTGGAACGCACTTTCTACCGCGGCCGCCGAACCCGCGAAGTTGATCGTCATCCGGTCCGGCGAGATGCTGGTTACGCTGAATCC
>JAJXUS010000236.1:0-2233 GCA_021782675.1 Acidobacteriota bacterium | reverse complement strand
CGATCTCCAGCTCGTAATGCTGGCAATATCTGCCTGTGCGGGACCAAACTCCTGGCCCACCTGGGCTGCCGTAAGCCAGTGATGGAAGTTGGGCGAACCGGGATCGTACTGGCTCTGCACAAACGCATCGAACGCCGACTGCTGCTCCGCGCTCCGGCTCAACACCAGCGTCAGACCGTCCATCGGAAGTTGCGGACTCACCGGCCCGCGATCATTCCTCGCGATCGCGTTCGGATTGATGTTGCCTTTCAATGTAACCAACTGGTTCTCGTCAATGCGATTGACGATGCGCGCGGCGGGCGCGGCGTTTTGTGCCATGGCCACGCAACTCAACACGGCACCGGCCAAAGCGCATAGAGGGAGGGAGCGCAGGATTTTCATTGCGGCACTGGACCTTTCTTTTAAGACAACCCTCAACGTGCTGAGAAGTTGCCGGCGTAACGTGAAAAAGTTAAGGAATGTTTGATGTTATGGGCAATTTGGATGCTGCCGCCGAGATGCTTTAAAACGGTCCGGCGGACCTTGTTCTCGCCTGCAATTCCCCTGACTGCGCATGAGCTGCCAACGCAGGCCGAACACCGGTTGCGGCGGAGACAGTAAACATCTGAGAAGCAGGACCGCAATAGCCGGCGGATAGGAAACTCCTCACGGACAAGAGAAGATTACGACAACTCTGAGGGTTAGACGGAAAATCCTGCCGCGCAGCGAACAAAAAAACTGTACTCCAAGGGCAACCGCGGGACAGATACGGGAACCAGATGTCCATGCGTTCTCACCGTGCTCCCTTCCATGCGGGGCCAATCTTTCAGGTTTCACGATGACATACCGCCACAAGCCGAATCCGTCCGGGGCGAGGGCCATAACCCTCCTGAATAGATGAGTTTCCCTTGCGAATGAGGCCCGTATCACAAACTGGTATCATACAGGTGTGCATCCTGGATTCCCTGAAGGTCAGACTATGACATCAACTGCTGCTACGGTTTCCTCTACGCTCCGCTTTCTCGAAGACCGCTGGGATGACGCGGTGGCCGCCGATCTCGATGAACCGGAGCTGCTGCGATACCGTTCAAACCTGCTGGGATCGGACCTGCGCCTGACCAACTTTGCCGGCGGAAACACCAGTTCCAAAATCATGCAGACTGACCTGCTCACGGGCGAGCCGGCCGAGGTCCTTTGGGTCAAAGGATCGGGAGGCGACCTGGGAAGCATCAAGCGCTCCGGCTTTGCCGCCCTCTACCAGCAAAAATTCATTGCTCTCGAGCGCAGTTACAAGGGCGCGGACCAGGAAGACGACATGGTGCCGCTCTACGCCCTGTGCGCCTTCGGCGGCAATCCAGTTGCGGCTTCCATCGACACGCCCCTGCACGCTTTTCTTCCCTTCCCGCACGTGGACCACCTGCATCCCGACTGGGCCATTGCCCTTGCCGCCTCGGCCAACGGCAAAGACAAAATGGAGGAGTTCAACCGCGAGTTCGGCCATGCCCTCATCTGGATCCCCTGGCAAAGACCGGGCTTCGAGCTGGGCCTGATGATGCGTCGCGCCGTGCAGCAGAATCCCGGCTGCGATGGCATCGTGCTCGGTGGCCACGGACTCTTTACCTGGGGTCAGTCGCAGCGCGAGTGCTATCTCAATACCATCACCATCGTCGACCACATCGGCCAGTTCATCGCCCGCCACGCCATGTCCAAAGGTCAGATGCGCTTCGGCGGGGAGATCACTCCCGCACGCGCCGACCGCCGCGAAGCTGCTATCGCCATCGCGCCGTTTCTGCGTGGCCGCGTCAGCGCTCAGCGCCGCTTTATCGCCAGCTTCTCCGATGCCCCGGATGTGCTGCAGTTCGTCAACTCCGCTTTTGCGCGCGAGCTGGCCTATCTGGGGACCAGTTGTCCCGACCACTTCATCCGCACCAAAATCCGGCCTCTCTTCGTGCCCTGGACGGCAGAGGAAGGCATCGGCGCCTTGCGCAAAAGCATTGAGGGCTCCCTGGCTGAGTACCGTAAGCAGTACCGCGCCTATTACCGCACCTTTGCCAATCCCGACTCGCCCCCGCTCCGCGACCCAAATCCCTCGGTAGTACTCATCCCCGGCATGGGCATGTTCAGCTTCGGCAAAAATAAGACCGAAGCGCGTATCACGGGCGAGTTTTACATCAATGCCATTCACGTGATGGAAGGGGCCAGCCTGCTCGGCGAAGGCGCTATCGCAGGCCCGGTACCGCAGTGCGCGCCCGGT
>JAJXUS010000235.1 GCA_021782675.1 Acidobacteriota bacterium | reverse complement strand
TAGACAAGAATGCCGCGGCCCGCTTCGGCGATCATCCGGAGGGCCATTTCGAGCTGCGGACGGCAGTCACAGCGCAGCGAACCGAAGACATCCCCAGTGAGGCACTGGGAGTGAATGCGGACTAACGGCGGGTCGCCGGTGACGTCGCCCAAGACCAGTACCACCATATCTTCCACGGCCTTGCGGGTGGAGGAATCTTCGCAGCCCGGCTCTGGTCGGGAGTCGGTGCGGCTTCCGGTAAAGCCGAGAATGCGGAACTTGCCCCAGCGGGAGGGGAAGTCGGCTTCCGCTACTTTCTGTACAAGGACGGAGGACATACCTCGATTATAAGAAAGCCGCTAGATAGTAGAGTGGAACCGTGATCCCCTCCCGCCTCATCCTGATAACGCTGCTGGTCAAGCTGGGCGTAGCGGCTGCGGTTCCGAGCGCTCTGGCGCGCTCCACAGTTTTCAAGAACCTGTTATTAAAGGAGCGGCGCAGCCCCGCCCAGACGCTGGGAATGCTCGCGTTTATAGCGATTCCGCTCACTCTGGGCGTGTGGGTGCGGGTGGTGGTGCCCAACTTTCTGGCGGCAGATATCTCGTTTGAAGCGATCATCCTGATTGCGCTGCTGCTGGGTACCACGCCGGCACTGATGGGCGCTGCATTGTTTGCGATGCCGGCGCTTGTACATCGGGAATTCCTCACGTTGCCCTTCAATCTGATGGTGGCCGTGATCTTCGGCTGGTATCGCACGTTTGTTTCGGAAGAGGATGTGTGGTCGTTCTCTCCGTTTGTTGACCTGAGCGTGTATAGGTGGCTGCGGCGCAACCTGGCGCGGCCGCGCATCGACCGCCAGGTAATTCTGCTGCTGCTGATTCTGGGCATGCAGGGGGTGCGCAACTGGATCGCCGTGCTCTACCCGAAGCGGCTGTTCTGTCTGGTCTCGAATAACTGGCTGGTGCTGGCGGCGATCTATCTTTGCGCGCCGATGGTGGTTGGCATTCCGCTGAAGATCTGGAATGCGATTCGAATCGAACGCAAGCTGGAGGAACAGGAGCGGCTGCTGCTGGAGGCGCGGCTGGACGCCCTGCAGCGGCAGATCAACCCGCACTTTCTGTTCAATACGCTCAACTCCATTGCGTCGCTGGTGCGGGTGCGGCCGGAACAGGCGCGCGACCTGATCGTGAAGCTGGCCAGTATTCTGCGCGCCCTGCTGCAGGAACGGGACGACCGCATGCAACTGCGCGATGAGCTGAAGTTTGCCGACGACTACCTCGCGATTGAAGTTGCGCGCTTTGGCGCGGAAAAACTGCGCATCGAGAAGGACATCGCCGAAGAGACACTGGATATCCCCGTGCCGACAATGCTGCTGCAGCCGTTGATTGAGAACAGCATAAAGCATGGGTTGGAGCCGCGCATCGCCGGAGGCACCATCACACTGCGCAGCCGCCTGCAGGGCAGCTCTCTGGTGGTGACGATTGAGGACGATGGTGTGGGCATGCCCGTGGATTCGAGCAGCGCACCGGGCATTGAGTCGCCGCGGCGGCGGAATTTATTGTCGCGGGGGACGGGCATTGGTCTGCGCAATGTGCGCGAGCGCATGGAGGTGCTGTGCGGGCCCGGCTCCGGCTTTGAGATCATCAGCCGACCCGGACGCGGTACGCGCGTGGTGCTGACAATTCCGGTTGGAGCTGGTGCGGGGATGGCGTAGGCCGGGGGCGGGTATTCCAGCGAGGGCAGCAGCCGAAGCAGATTCCCTGCGGGGATGACAGAAAGAACGGCAGACGTAAAAGCGACAGCAGATTTGCCCGCGGGAATGACAACCAACAAAAGCAAGGGCTAGCTGGCGGGCTGTTCCAGCACCTGCTGATAGTAGCGTTCGTAATGCGGAATGATGTGGCTGGCGCAGTAGCGCTGCTGCGCCTCCTGGCGGCCGGCTTTCGCCATCGCAGCCAGTTCTGCCGGGTGACTCAGCAGCCGGATTGCCGCGCGCGCCATTCCCTCCGTATCGCCGACCGGAAACAGGCGGCCGTTGACGCCGTCGCGGATCAGCTCCGGCACGCCGCCGACGCGCGTGCCCAATGTCGGCACTTCGCAGGCCATGGCTTCCAACGCAGCCAGGCCAAAGGACTCAAGTTCGCTTGGCATCAGCATAAGGTCCGCAGCAGGGAGCAACTGATTCACATGGTCGTTCTTCCCGACGAAGTGGACGCGGTCGCGGATGCCAAGCGACTGCGCCAGCCACTCTGCGGGAGAGCGATCCGGGCCGTCGCCGATCATCAGCAGGCGCGCGGGAACTTCCCTGGCAACCTGAGCAAAGATACGGACCACATCGGTGACACGTTTGACCGGACGAAAGTTCGAGAGATGCACGAGCAGCGCCTCATCCGGATCGGCGTACTGGGCGCGAACGGGGCCGCGTGCCTCCGGCGTGCGAACGTAGATGTCGCAATTGACGAAGTTCGGGATGACCTCGATGGGCCGCGTAGTGGCGAATGTCTCGATCGTCTCGCGGCGCAGATAATCCGAGATCGCAGTGACGCCGTCGCTCTCCTCAATGGAGTAGCGCGTGATGGGCAGATACGCGCGGTCTGCGCCGACCAGCGTAATGTCCGTGCCGTGCAGCGTGGTGACAAAGGGCAGGCGGCGGCCGCGCTTGGCCAGCATCTGACGGGCCAGCATCGCGCTGACGGAGTGTGGAATGGCGTAGTGGACGTGCAGGATGTCCAGATCGTAATACTCCGCGACATCCGCCATGCGGGTGGAGAGCGCCAGCGAATACGGCGGGAACTCAAACAGCGGATAGTTCGAGACCGGAACTTCATGAAAGCGGATGCGATCCTCATGCCCGCTCAGGCGGAAAGGCTGCGCGTAGGAGATGAAGTGAACTTCGTGGCCGCGGGCGGCAAGCTCCACGCCAAGCTCCGTGGCGACGACGCCGCTGCCGCCGTAAGTTGGGTAACAGGTGATGCCGATTTTCATGCAGGCTCACTTTCGCGCTTTGCTTCAAGGCAAGGATGCGGCGAGGGGTGGCAAAGTTGCAGAAACCCGCAGACCCGCGCTGACAGGCGAGCAAGCGGGTCATCAAAACTGTCCGAAGTGGATGAGAGAGATGCCGGGCGGCAGCAAGCCAGGCAACGTGCGCAGGGCCTCAAGCTCCACTTGCCGGGAGGCGGTGAGCCGCGTGTTGACCGCATACAAATCGTCATCCACATAGGCGGGGTGGCACACCAGCTCCCACGTGCCGTCGGGCAGATGTCCCAGGATCGATTGGAGGGTTGCGGCGTCGAGCGAGCCGGTAGCCAGAACGCCGAGGCTGCCGGATGTGGTGCGCAGCCCGTGCCGGCGTACGGTGGCGGCAAAATCACGCTGCAAGATGCGAAGGGCTCGCACCTCCAGCCGCCGCATAAGCGGAGCGTTCGGAGTACGGCGGAGGCTCCACGTAGGCTCAAATGGATTGCGGATGGCAGGCACGCCGCAGGCTGCAGCGGCGCGGCAGACGGCGGCCAGCACCGCGGGAAACATATGCGTGTGCTTGTGTGTGTCGATGTGGGTAAGGCGCAGGCCGGCATGCTGCAGCCGGGAGATCTGCGCCGTAGCCTCGCGCTCAATATGGATAGGCAGAATGCGGTCGAGCATGAGATCGCGCACAAACGCGCCCAGCGTTTGACGGAACCGCGGCGCTTGGCCGGCAGCAGCGGGCGGGGCAAGCAGGCTGGCGATTCGCTCGGGCGGCGCAGCGGGCACGCCGTCCAGCAGCACAACGTGGCCGCCCACGCCGAGTGCAGGGAGCTGTTTGGCAAGGGCGATGGCTGCCGCAGCCTGATGGGAGCACGCCATCAGTGTGGCTGAGGTTAGCGCGCCGGCACGGTTACACTCAGCCACGGCCTGGTTTACACCTGCTGTCAGGCCGAAATCATCTGCATTGATGATGAGACGGGGCATCCGCAGACGAGTCTACCAAGGCAAACCGATGTCGCATGGAACCGGACTGCCCTTCAACGGAGAAATTCAACCCCAACCCCTGGCCGGTCTGGAGGCCGGCACTCAGGGGAATCTGACGACATCGCCCGATAGCGGCATCTCGCGGGTGCGCGGGGCCGCGTCCTTCGTATCGATCGGCATGGGAATCTTGCGATCTATATAGTCTTCGAGCTTCGTCAGATCCAGTGGCACGCGGCCTTGAAGATCCATTTGGTTGAATACGAACGGAAGCGAGGTGTCGTCGAGGCTTGACGGCCGGTCCATGATCTGGAAATGCAGATGCGGCGCCGTGGTGTTACCGGTATTTCCAAGCAGGCCGAGCTTCTGGCCCCGTTGCACATGATCGCCAACATGCAGTTGCACGCTTCCGGGCGCAAGATGCGCGTACATTGCGTAGTGGCCCGCGCCCATGTCAATAATGACGCGATTGCCGGCGATCTGTTCCATGGTCAGCCCGTCAGGGTTCTTCCCGGGCAGTACGTTGGGCAGGTTACGCACCACCTCCACGACCGTGCCGGGGGCCGCGGCGACGACCTCCGCGCCATAGCCGAACCATTCCTCCGGCTTTTGCCGTCCGTACGGTAG
>JAJXUS010000234.1 GCA_021782675.1 Acidobacteriota bacterium | reverse complement strand
TTCGTCGGTTTTTTCTGGAGTTCCCCCATGGGCCCGCGGCCGCGCCGTCTGCTGGCCATTTCGCGGATCGTCGGCCGGCCCCTGTGTTCGTTTCGCCGGAGAGCCCGGTTTTGCGTCTTGATGCTGGTGGTGGGGGCGGCCGTTGCTGGCTTGCGGCCGCTGCGGGCCCAGACGCGGAACCGCATTGCAGGGCAGATCGACAGCGCGCGCAGTCAGGTGCTGGCCAATCACCATCCGCTGTGGGCGAATCCCGCCCATGATGCGGGGCCGGTTCCCGGCGATCTCAAGCTTAGCGGGATGACACTGGTGCTTGCCCGCACCCCGCAACAGGAGCAGGCCTTCACGCAGTTCCTTGCCGGTCAGCAAAATCCCGCCTCGCCCGAGTTTCATCATTGGCTCACCGCAGCAGAAATTGGGCGACGCTTCGGTCTCTCTCCCACCGACCTGGATGCGCTGCGCGGCTGGCTCGAATCGCAGGGTTTGCACGTAACCTGGGTTGCGCCGAGCAGCCTCTTTTGGGGATTCTCTGGAACGGCCGCAAGCGTGAGTCGCGCCTTTCAGAGCGAGCTGCGCTACTACAACGTAAACGGAACGCGCCGCCTCAGCATCTCCGCCGATCCGCGCATTCCGCAGGCGCTCGCGGGTGTGATCCAGTCGGTGCGGGGCCTCTACCAGGTTGACGATCGCCCCAGCCATTTTGCGCGGCCGCAGGCGGCCGGACCCGACTACGACAACGCGGGCGGCCATTACCTCACGCCGCAGGATTTTGCCACCATCTACAACCTGCCCAGCAACGTCAGCGGCGCCGGCGCCACCATCGGCATTGTGGGTTGGTCCCGCGTGGATAGTGCCGACCTGGAGCAGTTCCGGGAGAAGACGGGAACCAGCTTCCGCGATCCGATCGAAGTGGTTCCCACGACGTTCGGCGGTGTCGATCCCGGTCCTGCGTATACAACGGCGCAATTGTGCGGTAGTTGCCTGGGCGGCCAGCAGGAGGCCACCCTCGATGTGTTGCGGGCCGGGAGCGTGGCCCAGGACGCGAACCTTCTGCTCGTGGTTTCGTCGCCAGCGGGCAGCAGCGACGGCATCGGCGCCGACGCGCAGTACCTCATCCAGACCTCGCCCGCTCCGGCGCAGATTGTCAGCATCAGCTTCGGCGACTGTGAGGCGAACGAAGGCCCGTCGGGTGTGTCGTACTGGAATAGCCTCTTCAAGCAGGCTGCGGCAGAAGGTATCTCCGTCTTTGTTTCTTCAGGCGACTCGGGAGCCGCCGGCTGCGACGACTCATTCGCCGCGCCACCTTCAACGCCGGGAGCCGTAAGCCCCAACTATATGTGCTCCTCGCCATACGCCACCTGCGTAGGTGGAACGGAGTTCAACGACACCGTCGCTCCCCAGGCCTACTGGAGCACGGCGAACAATGCCGCGCTGGGATCGGCGCGCGGATATATTCCCGAAGGTGGGTGGAACGAGCCCCTGAGCTCCGGTTCCACGCCGCAGGTTGCGGCCTCGGGAGGGGGAACGAGCAGCTACATTGCCATGCCGGCCTGGCAGCAGAAGGTGATCGGCGCGGCATCGTTGACCAGCGGCCGATCTTCGCCGGATTTGGCTTTTGCTTCTTCGTGCCGCGAAGGTTATTTCGGCTGCCTGGCGGCGGCCGGGACCAGTTGTGTCTCCGGCAACGACGGCAGTTATCGATTTGAGATTCTCTGCGGAACCTCCGCCGGCGCTCCGTCGATGGCGGGCGTGGCCGCGCTGCTCGATGAGCAGATGGCTGGCCAGGCGCAGGGCAATCTTAACCCGCAGCTCTACAGCATGGAAGCGGCGGCTTCGCAGGTCTATCACGACGTGACACTGGCCAGCAGCGGCGTGGCCAACTGCGATCTAAGCATGCCCAGCACCTGCAACAATAGCGTGCCATCGCTACCTTCGTTGACCGGAGCCCAGCCTGGTTACCAGATTGGCCCTGGCTTCGATGCCGTTACCGGCCTCGGCTCGCTGAACGTGCAAGCCTTCCTCTCCGCATATGGAAATTCGCAGCCACCGGCATCGATAAACTCGCAGCCGGGCTTTTCGATTGCCGGCACGTCCGTTGCACTGGTCCGCGGCGCCGGCAACGGCAACGTTTCCACCATTACGCTTACGCCGCGCAACGGCTTCAGCGGCGGCGTGGTTCTTACCGCGCAGGTGACGAGGATGCCTTCGGGGACAACCGCAGTGCCCACCTTTACCTGGAGCCCGGACAACCAGGTGCAACTCTCCGGATCGGGGGCCTCGGTTGTTACGCTCGGCATCGCCGTTACCTCGTCAGCTGCGGTCGCGGCCGGGGGCGGCCTCACGCCATGGCGGGCAGGCGAAGGCGTCGCTACTGCTTGCCTGTTGCTGATCTGCATCCCGCGGCGTCGCCCCTGGCGCGGATATCTCGCCCTGACCGTGCTCATGGCTGCCTCGCTGTCTCTCACCGCCTGCAATGCCTCGCTCGATTCGGCCTCGGCCTCTGCCGCATCGCGCACCGCCGCTGGCTCCTATACCGTGACCGTCACCGGCACATCGGGCGCAATCACGCAGACCGCAGTCATTACGCTGAGCGTCCAATAACGCCGCGCGGTCATGGCTCGATGATAGACACCAATCGCACTGGCCCCAAAAGGCCCGAGGGCAGCAGCGGCGATTCAGCTTTATACGGCGTGAAGTTGGTGAAGGCATATTTCTTCAGAGCCCACGGCTGTTGATCCCCAATCATCCGATTCACCCACAAGTTTGTAACCTGCACAACGATCTGGTTACTGCCCCCGTGAACCGCGCTAGTGATGTCGACCTTGAACGGCGTCTTCCACAGCACGCCCAGATACTTGCCGTTGACGGCGACTTCGGCAATATCTTCCACATCGCCGAGATCGAGCCACAAGTGTGCGCCCTCGCCAAGAGCGGAGCGGGGAAGGGTGATGACTTTTGCGTAAGTAGCGGTGCCCGAGAAGTACCTGACCCCGGCGTCCGCGCTCTGGCTCCATGAAGTCAGGCGGTCGAACCTGGCCGTTTCCGGCGCGCCTCTGCCCGGCTCGAAGGCCACGGTCCAGTCCTGATTCAGGACTTCATTCAGATCTGTAACAGCATTTTCGCGCGGCTGTGGAAGCTCCAACTCCGGCGCTGTTGTCGGCTTGCGAAAGACGACAAAGATGCTGCCATAAGGTTCGAGATGAAGAGGTACCTCGGTTACATCGCCGTTTATCCGGAACGATGTAGGCTTTGTCGATCCGGTCGCAGGGTCCCATAGCTCCGCGGCTTTGCCAGTTACGCGAAAGCTCGCCTTCCCGTCAAACGCCTGCGCGCTGCGGCTGTCGACAAAATAGAGGTCGCCATCGTCAAGGCGGCGATGCAGAAACATGACCTGTGATTCCCCGACATCGCCAGCGAAGTCGCTCGTCTCGCCCAGCGCCTGCAGCGCTTCGTTGGGCGTCATGCCCGCATACACGCGACCACGTTTGTAGCGGTGCGCCGAGCCGGCCTTGGCTGGCTTGCGGCCCCACAACTGATCGGCGACCCGCTTGAACTCTTGCGCGTCATCCCCAAGGCTGGGCGATCCTGCCGGGCGATTGCCTGCAAGCAAGCCTCCCTGGGCCACAAGATCTCGCAGCTTGCGAAGCACCGGCAGCGTCATGCGTTGGCTCCTGCCCCCCAGATACAAGATGCGATAACTCGTCCCGCCCGTAGTTACCCATCGTCCGTCTTCCACCGTCAGATGGTTCAGAATCGCGTCGCTGTTCACGTAATCAAATCCGAAGCCCTGCGGCTGATCCTCAGGCTGCTCCAACCCAAAGACCGCCGTGAGCGGTCCTTCTTCGCCATAAAAGTAGCCCACATCCGCGACGAACTTGCCCTGCTGCAAAAGATAGGAACAGCGCGCCAGGTAAGTGATCCAGGGTGCTGCATCTTCCGCCCAGGTCTGGTTGCGGTTGAACCACAAGCCAAAAGGGCCGAGCGTGAGTCCTGGCGCCATATCTGCAACCGGCTGGTGCGTCGACTCATGAATCTGAAGCTTGTTCACGCCCAGCGCAAACTCCAAATCGGCTACTCTCTTCAGCGAATTGGGTGAGTACGACCAGGCAGGTCCGCGCGAAGTCATCGATTCCGCTCCCGCGATGTTCTGCCCGTAGATATGGGCCACGGAAGCCGCACCACGCAGATCGGCAATGTAATCGGGGTCGGGTCCCGGTGCGCCTGCCCATGTCCACATTGCGCCCATCGGCATGTCTGTCTTGCTGCGCATTTCCATATCGTCGCCCAACATGGGCCGATGATATTCGAGTGCTTCGCTGAAATAGCCGAGGCCGTTCTTGTGTAACTCGGCGGCAATGGTACCGTAGTGGTTCTCGGCGAGTAACTCAGCGATCGTCCGCCGATAATCCCAGAGGAACTTAACGGTCCGCTGCGGGCTGTCCAGAATCATTCCGGTTAACGTCGGCAACCACGGACGAGGATCGTAACCGCGTCGCTTCTGAAACTCCCCAAGAAGGTTGCCAGTCCAGTTCTGCGCTCCGGTCTCGATGCTGTCAGT
>JAJXUS010000233.1 GCA_021782675.1 Acidobacteriota bacterium | reverse complement strand
CGAACACGCACTATGCGCAGGGCGGCATCGCCGTTGCCATGGGAGGGCCTCAGGACGTTGAACTGCATCTTCGCGACACGATCCGTGCCGGCGACGGCCTGGTGTTTGAACCTGCGGCACGCGTGCTGGTGGAAGAGGGTGCGCCGCGGGTTGAAGAACTGCTGGCCTGGGGCACGGAGTTTGACCGCAGTACGGCCCTGAAGGACAGCGAGCTGTTGCGTACGCGCGAAGCCGCCCACAGCCTGCCCCGCATTCTGCATGCCAATGGCGATGCTACGGGCCGCGAGATTGGCCGCGCATTGCTGGTGCGTGCGCAGGAAAATCCCCGCATACAGATTCATGAAGGCATTACGACGCGCGACCTGCTGTTGGAGGGCGGCCGCGTCTGCGGCGTCAGCACCATCGGGCCGGGCGATGATGTCCGCGAGTTCACCGGCAGCGCGGTGCTGCTGGCCAGTGGTGGCGCCGGGCAGGTCTACAGCGAGACCACCAACCCTCCGGTCGCCACCGGGGATGGCATAGCGATGGCCTATCGCGCGGGCGCGGAAATCTGCGACATGGAGTTTTATCAGTTCCACCCGACTGCGCTGGCGCTGCCCGAGGCGCCGCGCTTTTTGCTGTCCGAAGCGCTGCGCGGCGAGGGCGCGCACCTTCGCAACAGCGAAGGCGACCGCTTTATGCCGCGCTATCACGAGCTGGCGGAGCTGGCGCCCCGCGACGTGGTTGCGCGTGCCATCGCCCGCGAGGCGATTGGCGCGCATGGCGAGCGGCTGCCGGTGTATCTCGATATGCGGCATGTAACCGGAATCGATCTGCGGACACGGTTTCCCGGCATATCGGCATTCCTGAATCAATATGGTTTGTCGCTCGCGCACCATCTTATTCCCGTAAGTCCGGCGGCCCATTACCTGATGGGCGGCGTGCGCACCAACCTTGACGGCGCAACGACGTTGCCCGGTCTGTATGCCGCGGGAGAAGTGGCCTGCACCGGCGTGCACGGGGCCAATCGGCTGGCGAGCAATTCGCTGC
This sequence comes from Acidobacteriota bacterium, assembly GCA_021782675.1. Taxonomy (GTDB): domain Bacteria; phylum Acidobacteriota; class Terriglobia; order Terriglobales; family Acidobacteriaceae; genus JAKAUB01. Next base: position 3,550 of record JAJXUS010000233.1, on the reverse strand, counting down.
TGGAAGGGCTGGTGTTTGGCGCGCGGGCGGCAGACGCCATGGTGGCTGCGGCACGTTCCGGCAGCCTGCCAAACGCTGAGTGCACCATTTCGCCCCCAGCCGCGCCGCCTGCGCCTTCGTCCGATGTCACGGTTTCGCAGATGCGCGACACGCTGCGCCGGGCCATGTGGGCAGACGCCGGCCTTCTTCGCGATGAGGTGGGTCTGAGAGCTTTACGCGCCAGGCTGGCGGCTATGCAGCGCGAATTACCCGCCGGTGCCTCGCGTGCGGAGGTAGAGCTGTGCAACCTGCACACCGTCGCGCAGTTGATTGCCGAGTGTGCCCTGGAGCGGCAGGAGTCGCGCGGAGCGCATGCGCGAACAGATTTTCCTGCGCACCTTCCGGGCGACGCGCGCCATTCCCGCATGGTGCAGGGGCGTGTTGACTTTATTGATTTTCAAGCGGCGCCGGCTGCAGCAGCGACCACGCTGCGCTAAGCCCGAGGCACGCCGCAACCACAGCGAGCGACGCCCAGACGGGTGGCTCCCAAATTTTTGCCAGCATCATTTTGCCGCCAATGAATATCAGGATCGCAGCCAGACCGTAGTGCAGGCGTGAGAGCCTGGCCAGTGCGGCGGCGACAGTGAAATACAGGGAACGCAGGCCCAGAACCGCCAGAATGTTCGAAGCATAAGCGACAAACGGATGGTGCGTAACGGCCAGCACGGCGGGCACGGAATCCGTCGCGAACAGGGCATCGGTCGCCTCAATGGCAAGGATCGCGGGCAGCAGGCGCAGCAGGGCAGTCGACGAGGGTTCGGCCGCGTACTGATCCCTTGCTGATAGGCGCCGGACAAGCCAGCGGATGGCACGCGGCGGTTGCTCCTCGCCCTCCCTGCGCGATTCGCGAATCAGATGCCAGGCGGTCAGCAGCAGCACGGCGCCGAAGAGGAAGTTCATCCAGCGAACGTTGTCGAGCAGGGCAATGCCGGCAAAGATCATCGCGCCGCGCAGCACGATCGCTCCCAGCACGCCGTAGAACAGTACCCTACGCTGGTCCGCGCTATCCAGCCGGAACAGGCGGAACAGAACGACGAAAACGAAGAGATTGTCGATGCTGAGGGCCTCTTCAATCCCGTAGCCGGTCAGGTAGGCGATGCCGTCGGCCGGCGATAGTGCGCGGCCGACCACGAGCGCAAAAAGCAGCGCCGCAGCTACCCAGCAGCCGGTGAGCCAGAAAGATCGACGCTCGACAGTTTTGCGCGGCACCGCGTCGCGCGTCAGCAAAAAATCCGCAATCAGCAGGCAGAGCACGAGCGCGTGGAACGCAATCCACAGCCAGAGGGGTGCGCCGGCGACTGTGCCAGCAACCAGGCCGCTGGGCATATTGCTACTTCTGATTCAACAAGTGGAGGGTCTCGACCAGGGTCTGGCCAATTACGGTCAGGCTGTGCGCGCTGACCTTATCCATGGTATCGGCCGCGGTGTGGTGATAGCCGTCAGGGTGCAAAAGCGTGTGCGGCCCGTATTCAATGTCGATGATGTCCGCACTGGGCACGCCACGCTGCACAAACGGCAGATGGTCGTCTTCAATGGCTTCCGTTTTGCCGAAAAAATAACGCTGGTCGCCTTCCGTCTTCGCGGCATGGCCAATCACATTCAGCAGCGATTGGGTCGAGTTCATGTCGCGGTCCACGTTCAGGTCTTTGTCGCCGATCATGTCCAGCAGCAGGAATGCCCGGATGCTCGGCAAAGTTCCATCGCGGTCCCAACGGGCGGCCAGGTGCCGGCTTCCGTAGAGGGAGTCTGTCTCCGACCATTGCTGGATGGCCTCTTCGCCATCGAAGAAGACCAGCCACACACTATCGCCATCGAGTGTGCGGCCACGCAGCAGGTTCGCCATCTCGATCAGCGCGCCGGAGGTAGCCGCGCCATCGTTGGCGCCGACGTAGTGGATATTGCGGAGCGGATAGTTTGTTTCGTAATGCGACGCCAGCACGATCACACCATTTTTCTTGCCGGGAAACTTCACGATGAAGTTATGCATCGTCATTGGGCCGACGGGCGTGCTGGCGGTGAAGGTGTCTTCTTCCAGGTGATCCGTGGAGAACTGCTTCTTCAGATAATTTTCCGCGCAGACGTGCCCGGTGCTTCCGATCCAGCGCGGCCCGCAGTTCACAATTTGCTGCGCGTAGTCATACGCGCGCTGACCATTAAAGGCCGATGGGGCCGGCAGGCCGCCAACGGCAGCCAGAGCCGGCAAAGAAATGCCGCATAGACAAACCAACAGCTGCAGAAATGTGCGCCGCATCAGGCCTCCTTCGCCGCTTTTTGCTTCCGGCGTTCTGGATGCACCAGATGCGCCACCAGAATGCTGACCGCGTAAAGAAACAGCATGGGCGCGGCGAAGATGCACATGCTGAGGGGATCGGGCGTCGGGGTAATGATGCCCGCGATGATGAAGATGACAAGGATGGCGTAGCGGACGTTCTTCCACAGCCAGCGCGAGTTGACGATGCCAAACAGGGCCAGAAAAAAGATAAGAATCGGCAGCTCAAACACAATGCCAAGCCCGAGGATGACCGTGCTGAACAGCTCCATGTACTCGCTGATGGTCACAACCGGCTTGAACTGCGAGCCATAACCAATCAGAAACGCGAGCGCTCCGGGGTACACAAAACGATAGCCAAAAAATGCTCCCGCCAGAAAAAGGCCGACGGTTGCCATCATGAACGGCACCACATAGCGCCGCTCATGCTGATAAAGTCCTGGCGCAATAAAGAGCCACACCTGATACAGGATGAAAGGCGACGCCAGAATTACGCCCCCGAAGATGCCGATCTTCAGATAGAAGTTGAACGGATCCATCGGGTTCAGGTAGGCAAGTTTGGTGGGCAGGTGGTGCTCGCTCAGCGCCTGGGTGATGGGTGCGATCATCAGTGCGGCAATGCGCTCGCGAAATCCATACGCCACGGCAAAGCCGGCAGCGATCGACAGTATCGAATAGATGATGCGCCGGCGCAGCTCCTGCAGATGCTCAAGCAGGCTCATGCCGGGCAACTCGGCGCGCTCGGCCATGGCGGTCCGGGCGCGGTCGGCCAGATCAGCCATGGGCAATTTCCGCGGTCGTCGGGTCGCTGGTGGCTGCGGGCGGCACGGAGGCCGGGGGCGCGGCGTTGGGCGCAAACGGGCTGCCCGTGCGCGGCTGTGTTCCGGCAGCAGAGGTAACGGTCAGCGACGGTTCTTCAGCATCCGGCGCCGGTTCTTCCACCGCAGGCGATGGCTCCGGCAAAGAGTCTTGATCAGCGAGATATTCCGGGTTCGGGTGCTGGCCTGCAGGCAGAACGGCCTCTGGGTCCTCACGGTCAGCCAGATTCGTTACCAGGCTTTGATCGAGCGCGGCACTGGGGGCCGTTTCGGCCGGAGGCGGCGCAATGGTCGGCGTGGATTTCCGCCGGTCGGATAGCTCGGCCTGGCGCAGCTCTTCCTCGATCTGAAACTTGAACTCATTGCTGGCGCGGCGAAACTCGCCCACCAGCTTGCCGAGCTGACGCCCGATCTCCGGTAACTT
>JAJXUS010000232.1 GCA_021782675.1 Acidobacteriota bacterium | reverse complement strand
CGTAGACGGTAGCATAGAGAGAATGCTCCGCAAGCTTTACGCACAATGGATGTACGCGTGGGAGACGCGTCTGACCACCCGCGACACCAATCGCGTGGTGCGCCCGCTGGAATGGGGCTTTGACTGGCTGGCCGACTGGATCGGCGCGGCGGACCTGCCCATCCGCGATGCCCTCGCCAGCGAGGATCCCGCGCTACTGAAGCAGGCGATGTTCACGGTCAACGAACACATCATCGCCAACCACGAACAGTTCTATAGCTACGAGACACCGCGCGATTTCCGCCTGGAAGAGCGTCATCCGCAGTTGTTTCCGACCAACGTGCGGCCTGAGACGCTGCGCCAGGATGCCGAACTGAAGCAGAAGGCGGCCCAGGGGCGACTGCCTAGGGCGCAGTTCCTGCGGTTCACGTCGCCCATCCGCACGCCGTATCCCGAGAACGACCAGGTGAATGCACGCTGGTACCCGGCTCCTGCACATCGGACGGCCGGCCGGCCGAAGCAGGCCATCATCGTGATGCCGCAGTGGAATGCCGACGCCTTCAGCCACAACGCGCTGTGCAGCATCTTCAACCGCTTCGGCGTCTCCGCACTGCGGCTCTCGAAGCCGTTCCACGACATTCGCCGTCCGGCAGAGCTCGAGCGCTCAGACTACGCGGTAAGCGCCAACATCGGCCGCACCATCACGGCGTGCCGCCAGGCGGTGATCGACGTACGCTGCTGCCTTGACTGGCTGGAGCAGCAGGGCTACGAGCAGTTTGGCGTGCTGGGAACCAGCCTGGGCTCCTGCTATGCCTTTATTGCCAGCGCGCACGACCGCCGGCTGCGGATCAACGCCTTCAACCATGCCTCCTTATGGATGGGCGATGTGGTGTGGACCGGGCAGAGCACGCGCCACGTGCGCGCCGCCTGTGAGCAGGCGGGTCTTACCGCCATGGACCTGCGGCAGTTGTGGGGGGCCGTCAGCCCGATGAGCTACATGGACGAATTCTGCGGGGCAGATGCAAAAGGTTGGCCGTTGGTACGAACCCCTGAGTGGCCGCGCAAGCGCGTCCGGGTCATCTACGCGCCGTATGACCTTACATTTTTGCGCGAATTTTCCGAGGCCGTCGTGGAGGAGTTTCAGAAGCGGCATCTCGACTTCGACGCCAAGGTGTTGCCCTGCGGTCATTACACCACCGGCGAATTTCCCTACAAGTATCTCGATGGCTGGTACCTTGGCTCCTTCATCTACAACGCGTTCCACGCGCTCATAGCGCCTACGCCCGCTGCCCCGCGCTAATCGTACCGCTCAAAGTGAATCTGGGTTTTGTCCCAGCCGCGTCCGGTCAGCAGCTCCCGGTTCGCGGACACCATATCGTTGAGCCCGCAGATGTACGCGGCCTGGGGAACGGGCTCGCGCGGTTCGCCGCCCACCACCTCCATGCCGCGCTCCAGGATGCGGAGCACATGCGTCTGCACATAGCCGCACAGTCCCTCCCAGCCATTGTGCGGGCGGCTCAGCGTGGGCAGATAGTGGAAATTGGGGTGCTCGGCGGCTTTTTTTTCAAAATAGCGGCGATAGTAGATGTCCGGTTCGTGCCGCGTTCCGTACAGAAGCCAGAAGTGCCGTCCGCCGCTGCGATCCTGCTCTGCGTCTGGAAACAGATGCTCGATGAAGCCCCGCATGGGCGCGACGCCGGTGCCGGTGGCGATGAGCAGAGCGTCGATTAAGGGCTCCTTCAAAACAAACAATCCGTGCGGGCCATGGAAGTCGACAGTCTGTCCTGGCTCCAGATCGCAGAGGAGATTGGAAAAGAATCCTCCCTCCACGCGGTTCAGGCAAAGATCGAATTGGTTCTCCCGGGGCGCAGACGCAATGGAGTAGGCGCGTGTATGGATCTTTCCCTGCGCATCCGGCGCCACCATGGAGACAAACTGTCCAGCCGCAAAGTCAAACCGGTCTTTGCCCGGAACGGTAAACGTAAGATGAAAACACTGCGCCTGCTCCGACAGCAGAAGCTTTGCAACCAGCCGTGCCCTTTCCAGCGTTCGTGGCAATGGACTCTCCCCTTAATCTTTTTATATTGGAGCAAAACGGTTTTGGCCCACCCCCAAAGCGTCGGTTTCGGCCATATACACTGTTCAGGCAGGGAGCGCTCTCTATGAAGACGGAAGATTACCGGCAAAAGCTGCTGAAAGAGCGGGAGAGGCTTGTGCATCAAATGTCCCGCGTGGAAACTGAAGCAAAAGAGGCGCCGGACATGCATAGCGGGGATACTGCCGACCGCAGCGTTGCCGGAGAAGAGCGTGAGGAAGAGCTGACCACTGCGAGCCGTGACACAGCACTGTTGCGGCAGGTGGATGCTGCGCTCCAACGCATTGCGGATGGGACGTACGGACGTTGCCTGGCCGATGGTGGGCCCATCGAAGAAAAGCGCCTGGAAGCGGTGCCGTGGGCGCAGTATTGCATCCGCCACCAGAGTCAAAAAGAGTCGGTCGATCCTCCGCCGACCCCCACTTTGTAAGCTGGCGACTGAGGCAGGCAGAAAAGTCGCGCTTCCAATGCGTCTTTCCGGCGGAGCATTTCGTCTATTGGCTTTTGGTAGTCCGACTGGCGTCAACCAGTCTTCTGACGATCCCGACTCCCGAACTGACTGGCCAGTGCCCAAAGTGAACCGCCAACAGTTTTATGGTGCGGGATTTGCTGCCCGGGCACAGCGCGCCCGAAGCCGCTGTGATGAGCCGCCTTCAAACCCTCTAGGAGCATGATGCCGAACGAACCGCACGCCAGCCCATCCGGCGAGACTTATATCGCCCAGGGCCATCAGCTTCCGCCGCCGCACGAGCGGCCCCATCGCTCGCCGATCGTCAACGCCATGATCTGGCTCGTGATCCTGCTGGGTTTTGGCTTGCTTTTCTGGGTGATTCTGCGCAAGCATCCGCAAGCCAAGCCTGGCGCAGCCGGCGGCCCGGGTGCAACCGGGACGATTGCCGTTACCACCACCACGGTCTATCGCGGGAATATCGGGGTCCATCTGGACTCGATCGGCACCGTCACGCCGGTTTATACGGACTCCATCACCTCGCAGGTGACGGGACTTGTTAACCAGGTGCTCTACCGCGAAGGCCAGCTCGTCCATCGCGGTCAGCTCCTGATCCAGATTGACCCGCGGCCCTATCAGGCGCTGCTGCTTGAGTCTCAGGGAACACTGCAGCGCGACGTAAACCTGCTGGCGCAGGCAAAGATGGATGCGCAACGCTATGAAGATGCGTGGAAACGCAACGCCATTGCCCGCCAGATCGTTGACGATCAGCAAAAGCTGGTGCTGCAACTGGAAGGTACCGTCAAACTGGATCAGGGAACGGTGGCGTACAACCAGGTGCAGCTGAGCTTCTGCAGCCTGTTTGCACCAATTTCCGGCCGCGTTGGTCTTCGTGTGATTGACCCGGGAAACGTGGTACAGGCAAACAGCACCAATCCGCTGGTCGTCATAACGCAACTGCAGCCCATTACGGTGGTCTTCACCATTCCGGAAGACAGCGTTGCCGCTGTGGAGCAGGAGATGCACAAGGGGCACCCGCTGCGCGTCGCTGCGCTGGATCGCTCCAACCAGAGCGCGCTTGCTACCGGAACACTTGAAACCACGGACAACCAGATCGACACCACCACTGGAACACTGAAGCTGCGCGCGATTTTTGCGAACACCAATAATGCACTGTTTCCGAATTTGTTTGTGAACGCGCGGCTGCTGCTGAAGACGCTGACCAATAGGACGCTTGTGGCCAATGACGCCATTCAGCAGAACGGCGATACATCGTTCGTCTACGTGATCCGGAACGGCGTCGCCCACCAGCAAAACGTGAAGACCGGCGTTACGGACAACGGCATTACCGTGGTCGATGGGCTGAATCCTGGCGACGTAGTGGCCGACAGCAGCTTTGAAAAACTGCAGGATGGCGCCAAGGTTCGCGTCGTTCCGCACCGCAGCCTGCGACCGTCGAGCAAGCCGGAGTCGAACGCTCCGTGAATCCGTCGCGGCCATTCATCCTGCGGCCCGTCGCCACGTCCCTGTTGATGGCCGCAATTCTGCTGGTGGGGTTTGTTGCGTTTACGCAGCTTCCCATCTCCGCCCTGCCGCAGGTGGATTATCCGACCATCCAGGTGGTCACGTTCTATCCCGGCGCCAGTCCGGATGTGATGGCGACCACGGTCACGGCGCCGCTCGAACGCCAGTTCGGGCAGATGCAGGGGCTGAGTCAGATGACCTCCACCAGCTCCGGCGGAACGTCGGTGGTCGTGCTGCAGTTTGACCTGAGCCTGGGCATCGACATTGCAGAGGAGGAAGTGCAGTCCGCCATCAACGCGGCACAGACGTTTCTGCCCTCTGACCTGCCCGCGCCCCCGATCTACAACAAGACCAATCCCGCCGATGCTCCCGTGCTGACGCTGGCCATCACGTCCGACTCCATTCCGCTGCCGCAGGTGGAGGACATGGTGGACACGCGGCTGGCGCCGAAGATTTCTCAGCTCAGCGGGGTCGGACTCGTCAGCATCAGTGGCGGCCAGAAGCCGGCCGTCCGCATCCAGGCCAACCCGGCAGCGCTTTCCTC
>JAJXUS010000231.1 GCA_021782675.1 Acidobacteriota bacterium | reverse complement strand
CATCAGCACGTCCACGTCCAGCTCGGTCAGTTCGTCGGCCGAGATGTCGGTGGCGTAGCCCTGCACCGAGCCGTGGCGCTCCCGGTGTGCGGTCACGGCGGCCACGTCCAGGCCGCGATCTACTGCTTCCTTGAGAAAGACGCTGTTCAGCACCCGCCGCGCGTAGGTGGCAAGACCAAAAGAGATATTGCTGACGCCGAGAATGGTTTTGCATTGCGGCAGCTCGCGCTTGATGAGGCGCACCGCTTCCAGCGTTTCAATGCCGGCGTTGCGGTAGTCCTCCTGCCCGGTAGAGATGGGCAGCGTGAGCGGGTCGAAGATAAGATCCTGCGGGCGGAGACCGTATTTGTCCACCGCGAGATGAAAGATGCGCTGCGCGATGGCGAGCTTGCGCGCGGCCGTCAGCGCCATGCCCTCTTCGTCGATGGTGAGGGCGATGACCGCGGCGCCGTAACGGCGCGCCATCGGGAGCACCCGCGACGTGCGCTTTTCGCCGTCTTCCAGATTGATGGAGTTGATCAGCGGCTTGCCGGGGATGCGCTTCAACGCTTCTTCAATCACATCGGCTTCGGTGGAATCAACCAGCAGCGGCGCGGGCACGCGGGTTGCGACCTTCTCGAGGACGCCATTCATGTAGGCCTTTTCATCTTCGCCGACAACGGCGCAGCATAGGTCGAGCATCTGCGAGCCTTCGGCAGAGAGCCGCTTGGCCAGCGCGAGGATGCCGTCGGTATCGCCGGTGCGCACCATGTCGCGAAACGCAGCGGCGCGCGTTGTGGTATTCATCTCCTCGGCGACGATCACAGGTTGCCCATCCGTCTCCAGCGGCAAAACAGAAAATGCGCTGGCTGCGACGCTCTGCGGGGCGGCATGAGTATCAGCCGGAACAAGCTGGCCCACGGCTTCCACAACGGCGCGCAGATGATCCGGGGTGGTACCGCAGCAGCCGCCCACAACACGAACGCCGTATTCGGAGACGAACTGGCGGTGATAGCGGGCCAGCTCTTCAGGGGTAAGGGAATAAACGGCGTGGCCGCCGACGTTCTGCGGCAGCCCGGCGTTGGGTAGCACGCTGACGGGCCGGCAGGTGTTCTGACAGAGAAAGCGCACTGCGTCGTTCATCTCACGCGGGCCGGTGGCGCAGTTGAGTCCGACGATGTCCGGCTGGAAGCATTCAAGCACCGCCAGCGCTGCGCCAATCTCACTGCCGAGCAACATGGTGCCGGTTGCTTCCAGCGTCACCTGGACCTGGACGGGCAGGCGGCGTCCGCAGGCGCGCATCGCATCTTCACAGGCGGCGAGGGTGATCTTGGCCTGCAACAGATCCTGGCAGGTCTCAATCAGCAGAACATCGACGCCGCCCTCGATCAGCGCCTCTACCTGCTCGCGATAGATTGCAGCCATTTCGTCGTAGCCGATGTGCGCCAGCGAAGGGAGCTTGGTCGTCGGGCCGATGGAGCCGGCCACAAAGCGCGGTTTTTCGGGCGTTGAGTATTCGGCAGCAACCTCGCGCGCCAGCCTGGCGGCAGCGATGTTCAGCTCGCGCGTGCGGTCCTCCAGTTGATACTCGGCCAGCACAATGCGGGAAGAGCCAAAGGTGTCGGTCTCGATGACGTCGCAGCCAACCTCCAGAAAGCTCGCATGCACGCCACGGATGACGTCGGGCCGGCTGAGGACCAACAGCTCATTGCAGCCCTCCTTTCCCCAGAAATCGTCAGGGGTCAGGGAATGCTTCTGGATGCTGGTGCCCATGGCGCCGTCATAGATGATGACGCGTTCGCGCAGAACATCAAGGAATTGCTTCACAGGTCTCCTGCTGAAACCGGCCGCAGCGCGGCAGGTCAGAATGGCAAAGTGGCGGGCGATTGGCTGGAAGCGAACCGCGCGAGCACTGTCTGCCGGGATACGAATGAGATTATTGAAAAATTTAGCGGGACGTCGTATCTAATTTGGCCGGGGAGCCCGGCATCGGCGCCAGCATATCTTCTTTGCGCATCACCATAGTGGTCGCATTCAGCGAAGCCAGCTCGAACTCATGGCCGTGGGTGATGGCGTCGGTAGGGCAGGCCTCGACACAGTAGCCGCAGAAGATGCAGCGGTTGTAATCAATGTTGTAGACGCGCGCGTACCGCTCAGCGCTGGAGATGCGCTTTTCGTCGGTGTTCTCAGCCGCCTCAATATAAATACAGTTGGAGGGGCAGGCCGCGGCACACAAAAAACACGCGACACATTTCTCCAGTCCATTCTCGTCGCGCTGCAGCACGTGGCGGCCGCGATAGCGGGCCTCCATGCGGGCGCCGCGGGCCGGCCCGGGGCCGTCAGGATAGTTCTCGACGGTCGTCGGTTCAAAAATCTCGCCGAAGGTAACGCTCATGCCTTTCGCGACGTTCGCAAGATCGCGGACAATGGACATGACTTAATTATACGGTCCAGCATTCATTGCCATCTCAGTTTCTACGGATTTCCCCCGTTTCTGCTATGGACGCAAATATTGAGCGCGTATTGATTTACCGGATGGGAAGCCTGGGCGACACGGTCGTCGCGTTGCCATGCTTCCATCAGATTGCGCGCGCCTTCCCGAACGCCGAGCGGCTGCTTTTGTCGAACATTCCCGTTCACAGTAAGGCGCCCGCCGCGTATGCCGTGCTTGAGGGATCCGGGTTGGTGCACGGATATATGCGCTATCCCGTAGCGACGCGCAATGTGGCGGAGCTGCTGGCGTTGCAGCGGGAGATTCGCAGCTTCCGGCCCTCGGTGCTGGTTTATCTGACGCCGCGCCGGGCGGCCGGCGATGTTCTGCGCGATGCCGCCTTCTTTCGGCTGTGCGGAGTTCCGCGGACCATCGGCCTGCCTCTGGCGCGCGATGCCCGGGCCAACCGGGTGGACGCGGCGACAGGTGAAGTGGAGCCGGAAGCGGCGCGGCTGGCGCGGCTGATGCGGGAGCTGGGAACGATTGACCTCGAGGAGCGCTCCAACTGGGATCTCCGCCTGACAGTGGAGGAGCATCGCCGGGCGGCGACGGCGCTGGAGCCGGTGCAGGGCAGACCGCTGCTGGGTCTCGCGATCGGCACCAAAATGCAGGCCAAGGACTGGGGCGCGGAAAACTGGACCCTCGTGCTGAATCGGCTGGCGGGGGAGTTGCCGGATTATGGGGTGGTGCTGCTGGGCGCTGCTGAGGAGTCGACTTGCAGCGATGCGGCGTCCGCTGCATGGGGCGCGCGGCGCGTGAATCTATGCGGCCGGCTGACGCCGAGGGAGTCTGCTGCGGTATTGGCGCGGACCCGTGCGTTTCTGGGGCCGGACAGCGGCCCCATGCATCTTGCTTCCTCCGTGGGAACGCCGTGCGTGATCGTCTTTGCGGCCCGCAGCCGCCCGCGGTTATGGTTCCCCTGGGGACGGCAGCATGAAGTCATCTACCACCGCACGGACTGCTGGGATTGCCACCTCGAGATTTGCACAGAACAGAAGAAAAAGTGCCTGACCTCCATCACGTCGGACGAAGTGATCCGTGCGCTGGCGCGGGTACTGATGCGAAGCGCCAATGCGCATGCGATCCAGCGATAGGCGTGGGGCGGGCTACTGGGGCTATTCCTGATCTGCGAGTCAACGGCCGAAGGCGGGCGCATTGGAGCCCGCCTTCCGTGCATAAGAGGTCTGCTGTTCTGGATCAGCGAACGGCGGCGATCTCCGTCTCGTCCGCATGTTTTTTGTGCCGCGTAAACCGGCTGGTGATGGTGACGGTGATGGCGTACAGCACCGGGATGAAAAAGAGATTCAACACGGTGGAAAGCAACATGCCGCCGATGATAGTGGTGCCGATGGAATGGCGGCCCATCTGACCGGCGCCGGTAGCGATCGCCAACGGCACGACACCCAGGATGAAGGCAAAGGATGTCATCAGAATCGGCCGCAGACGCAGCTCCGAGGCTTCCATGGCTGCGTCAAAGATGGAGCGGCCCTGCTTGCGAAGCTGCTCGGCGAATTCGACGATGAGAATGGCGTTTTTTGCCGCCAGACCGATCAGCATCACCAGCCCGATCTGACAGTACACGTCATCGGCCAGACCACGGAGCGAAACCGCGGTGAGTGCGCCAAGGACCGCCATCGGCACTGAGAGAAGAATGATCAGCGGGAGCACCCAGCTCTCATAAAGCGCGGCCAGTGTCAGGTAGACAACGATCACGCCCAGTCCGAAGATCAGGGGAGCCTTGCCGCCCGACTCGAGCTCCTCCAGCGCCAGCCCGGTCCAGGAGTACTGCATGCCCTGCAGCATGTGTTTCGTCGACAGGGTCTCCATCGCCTTCAATCCCTGGCCGGAGCTGACGCCGGGCGCCGAAGAGCCGTCGATCTCAGCGGAGCGAAAGAGGTCATAGTGGCTGATGACCTGCGGCGCTGAGGTGTTCGTCAGTGTGACGAGATTGGCGAGTGGGATCATTACGCCATTGCCGGAGCGCACGTAATAGGATTGAAGGTCCCCTGCGTTCCGGCGGAAGGCCTGCTCCGCCTGCACGTAGACGCGGTAGGAGCGATTATTGAAGTTGAAGTTGTTCACGTACGACGATCCCATATACACCTGCAGCGCATCGCTGATCTGGCTG
>JAJXUS010000230.1 GCA_021782675.1 Acidobacteriota bacterium | reverse complement strand
GGAATGCTGGCGAGCAAGGGGACCAGCACGACTACGAGGGCAGTCAGAAAGGCGGAATTTGTCGCTGAAGTGTAAAGCAGGCCCTGGGTTTGAAAGAAAAATCCGGCGGCCATCGAGAGGCCCGCTGCACCGCCGGTCAGCAAGGCCGCGCGCGTCATCCCACGCCAGTGGCGACCCCAGACCAGGGTGAGGCAAGCGCAGCCGATCACCATGCGAAATGCGTTGAACCACTGCGGGCGCATGTGGACGATCGCCTGCTTGACCACAACGAACATGGCGCCCCAGAAGGCAACGGTGGCAAACATTGCGAGGTGTGCCAGGGTGCTGCGCGACAGCCCTGCGGTTGCCGGCGATGGCTCGCGGCTCATGCCATTTCCCCGGCGACCGCTAAGGCTAGAAGAAGAATTCTTCGCAGTGCCAGCTCCCGGCCGGCGGGATCGAACCATTCCTGCAACGTGTGGACGCCGCCGCCGCTGCCACCGCCGCCGATACTGATGGCGGGGATTCCCAGGGCGAGCGGAATGTTGGCATCCGTGGAGGCGGCCCGCAGGGAGCTTCTCAGGCCCAGGTGTCGGTCGACGGCCCGCAACAGGGCGAGCAGAGAGGTGTCGTCCGCAATCGTAGCGGCCGGCCGCTCACCGATGCACTCGATCTGGCAGCGGACCGCATCGCAATCGATGTCCGCTGCGGTCGCCCGCTGCACGCGCTCTTCCACCGCGCTCAGAAAGCTTTGCCGCAGCGCGGCTTCCAGCGCGTCCAACTGTCCGGCATCGACGGAGCGGGTGTCGAGTTTGGCGTTTGCACTCTGCGGAATCGCGTTCACCGACGCGCCGCCTTCCATGCGGCCAACGCTCCAGGTGGTGCGGGGCGCGGGCGGCAACGCAAACTCCTCCAGAAGCGACAAGCCACGCGCCAGCATCAGGATGGGATTGGGGCGGTCGGCCTCTGCCCAGGAGTGGCCGCCGGGCCCGGTGATGGTGACCGAAAAGCGGCGGCTGCCAATGGCCTGGGTCACAATCGACTCCGTGCCCGCACCATCCAGAACGATCGCGCTCCGGATGCGGTCCTGGAGCGAAGAGGTGTGGAAGAGATGGCGCATCCCGCGCAGGTTGCCCTCGCCCTCTTCGCCGACATTTGCGACGAACAGCAGCGGCGATGCGGGGTGGATGTCGCTTTGCTGCAGACAGGCGGCGATGGCCAGCAGCGCGGCCAATCCCGCGCTGTTGTCGCTGACCCCCGGACCTTGCAGACGCCCGTCCTTCTCAAGCGGCGGGAAGAAGTCGCCTGCGGAAAAGACAGTATCGAGATGGGCCGAGAGCAGCGTGCAGCCGGCTGCAAGGGAAGAATTCGATCCGCGTATCCAGCCCAGCGCATTGCCGCACGCATCCAGTTCAACGGACTGCAGCCCCAGTTCGTGAAAGCGCTCCGCCATCCAGTGGGCGCGCGCAGCTTCGCCGAACGGCGGAGCGGGAATAGCGGCGACCGCCTGATGCCAGGCGCGGATGCGCGGCTCCTGCAGATGGAACCATTGAAAGGCGCGATGAACCGCGGTCTGCGAGGCGAACCGCGTAACCGTCTGGAAGGCCGCGCTGGAATCCATGGGCAAGGTTACCGTTCGGCGAGCCGGTCCAGCCAGGTGAAGAACTCTGGAAAAGAAATAGCAGCGGCCTCGGCACCGGAGATTTGCGATGGGCCCTGCGCCCGAAGCGTGGCCACGGCAAAGGCCATGGCGATGCGGTGATCGTCCCCGGAGTCGATGCCTGCACCATGCAGGGTTTGGCCACCGGGAACGTCGAGACCATCTTCAAATTCTTCGACGCTGGCTCCCATGGCGCGGAGATTGCGGGCGACCAGCGCGATGCGATCGGATTCCTTGACGCGCAGCTCGCGTGCATCGCGAATGCGGATACCGTTTCGCGTATACGGAGCGATCGCGGCCAGCACCGGCAATTCGTCGATCAACTGCGCCGCGAGGGCGCCGGAGATCTCCGCGCCTTCGAGACCCAGCGGATTGCCAACTGCCTGGATGGTGCCCGTCAGCTCCCCCTGGGCTTCGTTCAGGTCGAGAATATTGATCCGCAGGCCAAGGCCTCGCAGCACGTCGAGCAGTGCAGCGCGCGTGGGGTTAAGACCGACGCTGTCGAGAACGAGGTTAGCGTCAGGAAACAGCGCTGCGGCGCACAGAAAAAATGCGGCGGAGGAGATATCCCCGGGGATGGTGGCGTCAATGGCGTGCAGGGGCTGGCTACCACGAATGGAGACACTGAGCGACTGTCGGGTCAGCTCGGCGCCAAAGGCGCGCAGAGCCAGTTCGCCGTGGTCGCGGGTGGTGACGGTCTCATGCACGGTGGTGGTGCCGCTGGCCTGCAGGCCGGCAAACAGCAGAGCAGTTTTGACCTGGGCGCTGGCGATGGGCGTGGCATAGTCCAACCCGCGCAGCGAGCCGCCGCGGACGGTGATGGGCGCGTGGCCTTCGGTGAGCGAAATCTCCGCGCCCATGGCGGTGAGCGGGGTGCGAATCCGCTCCATGGGCCGGCGGCTGAGGGAGGCGTCGCCGATGAGCGTGCAGGCGATGGATTGGCCGGCGAGCAGGCCGGCCAGCATGCGCATGGTTGAACCGGAGTTGCCGCAGTCGAGCGGCGCCTGCGGTTGCCGGAAGGCTCCGCTGCAGCCCGTGATCGTCAGGGCTCCATCCGGCTGCTTTTCGACGGATGCGCCCAGCGCCTGCATGCAGGCCAATGTGCTGTGCGGGTCCGCGCCAGACGAGAAATTGGAGAGATGGGACACGCCAGCAGCAAACCCCGCCAGCATGGCATAGCGATGCGAGATGCTCTTGTCGCCCGGCAGCCGGAGGCTCCCCTGAATGGAGCGGGCGGGCGAAACGGTAACAGAAGTGGAGACTGACGCGGAGGCGGCGTGGGGCTGAGACAAAGCTGTGCACCTTCAAACGAAAGAATTTTACGGAGGCGGATCGGCATTCCCGTTTTTGCACGGCGGACGCAATCCGGAAATTCCATCGTATCGCGGTCGTTTCACACGGCTGCCGTTACCAGAACTTCTGCCGATATGGAGAGTGATCGCTCGATGCAGGGAGAGAGGCTGTGGGACGCCGTGCGAAGGATCTCCGCCGTTGCCACAAGATGCCGTGCAGATGGATGCTGCACGCCGGGCTTGCGCTTGGGTTGGCGCTGCTGGCGACCGGCGGGGCGGCAGCGCAGGCCGCCGCAAACGTGCCGGCGCCTATTTTGACGCTGCAATTGCCGCCGCTCCAGGGAGAGGGTTCGCCACGTACAAATGCGGGGGCGGCTGCAGCGTTTCAGCGCGGCGTGCGGGCGCTCCATCGTGGCAAGGGGGCGCGCGCCGAGCACGAGGCCCGGCGAGCGCTGCGGCTGAATCCAGACTTCGCGGAAGCGTGGTCGCTGGCGGCGACGGCGTCATTGGCGCAGCGGAACTTTGGCAAGGCCGCGCAACAGGCCGCAACCGCGGCGCGGCTATCGCCGGCAGACGCGACTCCATGGATTTTGCTGGCTACGGCGGAGAATCATCGCGGCCAGTACGCGGATGCGGAGGGCGCACTGGAGCACGTGCAGTTTAACGGGGATGAGCCGTGGCAGGCTGATTTTCAGGAGGCGCGGGCTGCGGCTGGAATGGGACGGGGCGCGGAGGTTCTCACCTGGACGGATCGCGCTGCCCTGGCGGCTCCAGCAAGCTTTGCGCCGCTCCACCTGTTGCGAGCGAGTGCTCTAGCCGCGCGGGGGCAGTACCAGATCGCGTCAGACGAACTGGAGCAATACCTGCGACTCGCTGGAACCCGCGATCCGCAGCAGAGCGCGCTGCGGGCGGAAGTCACTCGGCTCCGGGGACTGGCAAAGGCAGACGACGCGGTGAGCGTGAATCGCAGCCGATAGCTGTGTGAAAGGCAGCGATACCACCTTTGGCGCCGCTCGCGCGGCTTTCCACAGAAGATGAGACATTTCAACAGCCGATGGCGAGTTGCAGAATTTCGGAAATCCGTTATATGCTTTGAGAGGCGAAGGAAGAAAGTTCGCTGGCTACGATTGGTTGTACGCCGTACGCCGGTCCCGCAGATAGTAGAGGCGGTTTCAGACTGGCAAAGCGGCTCTCCAACGAAAAACCTGGGAAAGTATCCAGTTGCGATCTGGCTGACTTATTGTCGGAGGTCGTGAGGGGCCCAGGGTTTTCGGAATCCAGTCCAGGCAACCCGCGGCAAGAGAAAAAGATTGGCTGCGATGTTGACAGACGATGAAGATTCTTGATAGTCTGGTTTGGTCGCGCTAAAAACGGAATGAAGTGTTAAATCCTTCAATCTGAAAGGCGCGCAAAGTTCGAGGACCTGCCGGGACACACCGGCAGCTCGATCCAAAGAGAACTCGCTCAGGCGAAGATTCTTTCGGATCTTTGACAATTGGTTGAATATGCCAGTCGTGAGATGACTGTAAAGCAGTGGTTTTGTCAATCTCACAGTATAGGTTCCGCAGCCACCTTTCGAGCGCTGCGGAATAGTATCCTGCACTGACCTCCGTCAGATGCAAGATACATCAGGTTTCAAACGAGAGTTTGATCCTGGCTCAGAATCAACGCTGGCGGCGT
>JAJXUS010000229.1 GCA_021782675.1 Acidobacteriota bacterium | reverse complement strand
GATGCAGTGGGGCTCTTTCTCGCGCCGCAAAACTCGCGAACCAGCGTGGGACTCTACCGGCGCGCCGCATTTGCTGAAGCGGGCAGCGACCTGCGGCTGGACTTTATCGACGGCTGGGCAACGCATCCGCGGCTGGCCGATGCCTTTGCCGATCGCCTGCGGCCGGTATGGCAGCAGGCCTGCTCCATCGAAGGCCGGCCAGCGCCTGTGCTGTTTACCGCGCACAGCGTGCCATGCCGCACCATTCAGGTGGCCGGAGCTTCGCCCGCGACCCCGACTGGTGCTGCACAGACCGATCCGCACGGCAGCTCTGCGCCGGGCCCTGTGCGCCCGACAGCACCCGAACGCTCCTACGCCGTTTCAGGATCCGCTCCTGCAACGCCGGATCCCTACGCCACGGAAGCGAAGCGGACGGCCGCGCTGGTGGCGGAACGGATGCGCGATCTCGGACTGCCCGCGGATGGATGGTATTTTGCGTTTCAAAGCCAGGGCGCTTCGGGCGGTCCATGGATCGGGCCATCCGTTGAAGATACCCTGCATGCGCTGGCCGAGGAGGGCCATCGCGCGGTGGTCCTGCAGCCTATCGGCTTCCTCTGCGATCACGTTGAAATTCTCTACGACATCGACATCGCCTTCCAGGAGCTGGCGCGATCGCTGGGCATAGCGCTTCTGCGTCCGGAATCTTTGAATGCTTCTCCGCTTTTAATCGAGACGCTGGCCGACCTCTCGCGTCGCGGGCTGGAGAGGCTCGCGTCATGAAAGGCGCCGCCAGCACGATGCGGCGCGTTGCGGTGGTTGGCGGCGGCATTGCGGGACTGAGCGCCGCGTATCAACTGCACCGCGCTGACGCGGCGGGTATGCCGATCCGCTTCACGCTGTTTGAGGCCAGCCCGCGGCTGGGCGGCATTATTGACACCACGCGCCGGGACGGATTCACGATCGAGGGCGGCCCGGACGGCTGGGTGAGTGAAAAATCCTGGGCGCGCGAGCTGGCCGCCGAGCTGGGTCTGGCCGATGCGATCGTTGGCTCCCTCGATGCGGAGCGCGTGACCTACATCGCGACCGAAGGTGCGCTGACCGCCATGCCGAAGGGCATGCGCATGATGGTGCCGGGTGACCTGCAGGCCGCCATGGACTCGCCTTTGTTTACCGACGCGGCGAAGCAGGCCATGGCCGCCGAACCGGCACGCGCCGAAGAACTGCGCCGGTCCGCGCTCGCACGCTCTACCGACCGGTCCGATGAATCGGTACGCGACTTTACCGTTCGTCATTTCGGGGCGGAGGTCGCAGATACGGTGGCAGCTCCGCTGCTGGCCGGCGTCTTTGGCGGAGACATTTCGCACCTGAGCGTGCGTTCTGTCATGCCGCACTTCATCACGCTGGAACAGGAACACGGCAGTTTGATTCTCGGGCTGCAGCATGGCGCGCAGAACCACAGCACTGCGAGTTCCATCTTTTCTTCCCTGCGCGATGGGCTCGGCTCTCTTGTGGAGCATCTGGCAGCGCGGCTGCCCGCGCACGCCATGCATTGCGAAGCGCTGGTGACCGGCCTGGAACGCACCCACGCCGGCTGGAAGATCTATCGCCGCGGTGCTGACGCCGAGGTTTTCGACGGAGTGATCGCTGCCCTGCCCGCGCCACACACCGCGCGCCTACTGGCCCCGGTGGACGCGGCACTTCCACCGCTGATGCCGCAGACGTTCTCCTCCGCGATTGTGGTGGCGCTCGCCTTCGCGCCTGGCGCCAACCTGCGTCTTCCGCCCGGCTTCGGCTTTCTTGTGCCGCAAAGCGCCCGTTCCGCCGAAAAAGGCGCGCTGCTGGCCTGCACGTTTCTGCACCAGAAATATCCCCACCGCGCGCCGGCAGGCGGCGCCCTGCTGCGCGCCTTTTTTGGCGGACCCGGCGCGGCATCGCTTTTACCGGAATCAGATGAGGCCCTGGAGCGGCTGGCGGTAGATTTGCTGGCAGAGTTTCTGGGGCCACTTCCTCCGCGCCAGTTCACGGTCGTTCGGCGCTGGCCGAATTCCCTGCCGCTCTATCCGGTCGGCCACCTCGAGCGAATCGATCAGCTTGCAGCGCGCGTGGCGCAAATCCCCGGCCTGCGCATCACCGGGAGTCTTTTGCGCGGCGTTGGCCTGCCCGATGTGATCCACCAGTCACGGGATGCGGCGCAAAGCCTGGCGCAGGAACTGTCCGGCGCCTAGCACTGCGAACAGCTACTCGTATTTCAGAGCTTCAACAGGATCCATCTGAGCCGCGCGAGTGGCTGGAACTGTGCCGAACACAATTCCCACAACCATCGCCGTACCCAGCGAAATCACGACGGACCAGGGCGAGATGGGAATGACATACGCCGGCAGAAAGAATCGGATGGAGAGCGGCACACCCAGCCCGAGCAGCGTTCCGACAATTCCGCCACTCAGCGAAATCAGGACGGCTTCCGTCAGAAACTGCAACTGAATCTCTCGATAGGTCGCGCCCACGGCCTTGCGGATTCCGATCTCCCGGATTCGGGAGCGCACCGTCGCCAGCATGATGTTCATAATGCCGACGCCGCTGACGGCAAGCGTTACCGCAGAGACGAGCAACAGAACCAGCGTAAGAATATCGGCAATGCGGGAGACCGTCGCCAGCAGCGCCGCGTTCTCATTCACTTCATACACGGACGTGGGACGATGCCGCGATTGAATGACGCGCGCAATCTCGTCCCGTGCCCGGGGAACCTCGTTGAAGTCACTCACGGAAAAGAAGATCTGCTTTACGTAGTCGGTGCCGGTAAAGTAGCGCGCCACGGGATACGGAATCAGGATGGTCTGGCGCGCGATCTCCATCTGCCCGTACGTGTCCACGGCCTCGCGGAAGATTCCGATGATGGTGAATGGAATGCCGCGAATCGAAAAGGTCTTATTCAGCGCGGCGTCCGGCGTGCCAAAAAGATTTTTCGCGAATGGCACGGTGACCACCGCGACCTTGTCGTGACTGATCGCATCCTGCTCGTCAAAGAATCGTCCAGCCACAATCACCAGGTTGCGGATGTGCCGGTACTGCGGCGACACGCCGAGCACCAGGACATCCTTCACCACGCCATTGCCAAAGCTGATGGGGTCATGCAGTTGCAGCATCGGAGACGCGGCGACGATCCCTGGCACCTGGTTCACAACAGCGTTCATGTCCTCGCTGCGCAGATAATCCGGGTTACCGCTGTCGCCACCCGGGTAGTCGGCCGTGATCATATTGGCGCCGATGCCCTGGATGTAATTCACCGCGTACTGCTTGCCGGTCAGGCCGATGGTCACGACGAGAATGACGGACGCCGACCCCATGACCATACCAAGGGCGGTCAGTGCGAAGCGAACCTTGTTCAGGCGGAAACTGTCGATCGCCAGCGCTACGATCTCGCTCAGCAGCATGGTGCGGCGTGCGGCATCGAGCGTGTTGTGGTGCGGCGAATCGGGCGTGTGCGTGGCGCTCATGAGCGAAAACCCATTGGGCGCGGGGAGGGATCGCCCCGCGGCTCTCTCAGAATATCGCGACGCGTGCGCCCACTGTGCACAGGGCGATGTCAGGGCACCAGCGGTACGGCAGAGGCATAGCTCAGTTGATGAATCGCGAGCCAGGTCTGCGCCTCTGCATTGAGTGCGTTCAGCGCGGTGGAACGGTTGTCCTGCACTGCGTTGAGATAATCGATCAGCGCCAGCCCGCCGTGCTGATAGGCGAACTGCGCAATCGAAAGCACATCCTTTGCCTCATCCAGATAATGTCCCTGGTAACGATCGGCCAGTTTTTTTGCCGCCAGATACGTCACCCAGGCCTGGTCCACGTCGGCATACACCTGATTGCGCGCAGCGATCTCTGAAAAGCGCGCTGCCTGCACCTGAAACTTTGCCGTTGCCTTGTTGCCCTGGTTGCGGTCGAAGATGCGAACCGGCACCGTGACATAGAAACCATAGCTGCTCAGGTTTCCGCTGTGATCGTACTCACCCTCCAGCGTGGGATCGGCCGTGCCGTTGGCGTAGGCCAGCTTCACATCGGCGTCGGCGACCCGCACGGCGTCATGGGCTTCCTGGTAGTCCGGCCGTGCGCGCAGGGCCCGCTGTTCCAGGTCGGTGAGGGTGGCGTGGATGGCCGGTGGCGTAATGTCGCCAACGATATCAAAACCTTTCTTCGGATGCGGATAGCCCAGCAGCACCTGCAACTGATCGCTGGCCTGCATCAGCGTCTGCTCCGCGGTAAGCTCATCTGTCTCGAACTGGGCCTGCTGCAGATCCAGCCGCTCGAAGTCGAGTTTTCCCAGATCGCCGGCCTTGTACCGTTCCCGGCTGATATCCAGCTCGCGTCCGTAGTCCTTCAGGTTATCCTGCGCCAGTTGCAGAGAGGCCTTGGCGAGCAGCATGCCGGTAAAGGCCTGCTCCACCTGCAGAATGGTCTGTCGAATCTGGTCGCGATTGCCGGCATCGGTCTCTGCCGTTGTGGCACGCGCGCTGTCGAGCCGCCAGCGCCGCTTCTGGCCACGCTCAAACAGCCGCGAAAGCTGCAGGCTGTACGCGTACGGCGTGGAAGATGTCGCCGGGTTGGACAGGTTGCTGCCATACAGCGTGAAGTAAGGATCGG
>JAJXUS010000228.1 GCA_021782675.1 Acidobacteriota bacterium | reverse complement strand
GGGGATCTCTCAGCCGGCCTGCAGACAGCAAGCGGAGATGCGGTCATCCTCATGGACGGCGATTTTCAGGATCCTCCGGAAGTGCTGCCCGAACTGATCGACGCCTGGCGCGAGGGAGCGCAGGTGGTTGTCGCTGTGCGTCGGAGCCGCCAGGAGAGCCGCAAGCTGCTCTCGTTCCTGTTCCCGCTCTTCTACAAAGTTCTGGGTGCTCTGTCGGACTATCCGATTCCGCTGGACGCCGGCATCTTCGGCCTGATGGATCGCCAGGCAGTCAACGCTGTCAACGGTCTGCGTGAGCGTAACCGGTACCTGCCGGGTCTGCGCGCCTGGGTTGGATATCGCAACGCGGTCGTCTACTACGACCGGCAGGATCGCCTGGACGGCGAAGGCAAGCTGTCATTCATCAGTCGCATCAAGTACGCGATGGACGCGATCACCAGCTTCAGCTACAAGCCGCTGCGGCTGTGCTTCGCGCTGTCCTGCGTCTCGCTGGTGATGGTCGCCGCGCTGGCGCTGGCTGCTCTGTTCGTCAGCAGCTCAACGCTCTCGGTGGGTCTGGGGATCGCATCGGCCGTCTTCCTGGTGGGCAGCATGCTGTCCTTCTGTCTGGGCGTGCTGGGCGAGTATCTTGGCCGCGTCTATGATGAGGTCCGCAACCGTCCCATATCGCTGATCAACGAGGTCCACTACGGCAAGGATGCAGCCGCCAGTCAACCGCGTTCGATCATCGGCGACGTCGCAGCCTTCGAAGAAACCGAGCCAGTCATCGCTTTCAAGATGCGGGCGTAGGTTTCTCCCCTTCCACCCACGGGCCAAACGGCGCGCAGCCTGCGCGCCGTTTTCTTTTTCTCACCAGGGTGGTTGGAGCCACGCTGCTGCCCCAAGGGGAAGCAGCCGCTAGCCGCGCTTGGCTACTTTGCGGGTTTTGTGGCAGGTGTGGCCGCCGGAGGGTTGGGCTGGCCATTCGTACAGGTCGGAATGCCGGGCTCTACCGCCGATCCTTCTTCATAATCGTTCCAGGTCTCCACCAGGATGAAGGGGATGGGACGATCCGCAGGGAAGTAGCGCTTCCAGAAGTTGAACGTGTCCTGATACGTCTGGCCGCAACGCGCGTCGATGTGCCGGTTCAGGCTCCACGAGGCTCGGGCGTCGTTAAACAGCGCCCACGCTCCGCCCACGACGATCTTGTCAGGGTACTTGTCGCGCATGGTCTCGTAAAAGTGCGCCAGATAGTCCTCGCCCCAGTTGCTGCCATCCGCAGCCCAACCCTTGGGTCCTGGATTGATCCAGGCATAGAAGCCGTCGAGCATCGAGTCGCCAGTGTCCGGAAGGTTTTCATCGATCAGCCACGGCGGATTCTTCCATTGGCTGACAATGGCACGCACCTTGCTCCAGTCAGTGTGGCCGCCTTTGGGAAAGATAAAGATAACCGGGCGTCCCTGATACGTCAGATATGCCTTGTGGCCCTTGGCTTTGTCCGAAAGGTAGGTGTCGTGAAACATCGTGAAGTCGGCGATGGCCTCGTCGGTCGCATCGTCCGCATGATCGGTCTCGTCGTACATCATGGCGATGTGAAACTTCTTTTTGCCGGCGATGGACTGCATCATGGCGTAGCTTTGGTCGATAAACGGCTCACGATCGCCGTACCAGTCGACGACAAACCCGGAGATGCCGCGCGCCCTGGCTTCGTCCATCTGACGCGCCAGTACGGCTGGATCGTGCGAGGAGTAGCCGACGGCGCTGGGCGGAATGTGACTGGGATGTCCGAACCATGCCTCGTAAACGGCCAGTACCTCAGGGGATTGACCGGTCGCGATGTACTTCAGGGGGGCAGGCTTCGCCATTTGCGGGGCGGAGCATCCTCTGGGAAAAAAGGAGAGAAGAAAAAGGGAAGCAGCTAGTTGGGCATTCATGCAACACCTTGTAGGAAGCAAATCCGCGTCCGCCGGTTGTTCCAGACGCCGGACGCAATGAAATTCAATGATTTACGGGCAGCTATGCCCGCGAACCCAGCATCAAAATAACGAACCTATTCATGGCACAACTTTCACCGGAAATCCTGGAAAATAGCGCCTCTCCCCGGACGCGGTCCCTGCGGGCCAGGATCGTCTCCGGCAGCTTCATTTTGTTGACCGGATCGGGCCTCGCGACCATTCTCAATTTTATTTATAACGTCGCGATCGCGCGCTTTCTGGGCCCCGACGGTTTTGGTGACGCCACTGTCGTCTACACACTGCTCACGCTGCTTTCCGCAGTAACCCTGTCGTTTCAGATTGTCTCTGCAAAGATTGTGGCGCAGCAGAAGACCGTGGACGGGAAGTATGCCGGGTATCGGGGCTTCCACCAGGGCGCCTGGCTATGCGGCGCGGCTACAGCTTTGGGCTTGTTCTTGCTGCGCGGCGAGATTTCATCGTATCTCAATCTGCCCAGCCCTCACTTGGTATCGCTGTTGGCCTTTGGCGTGGCGTTTTATGTTCCGCTGGGCAGCCGGCGCGGATATCTGCAGGGAGCCTTCGGGTTTCGCCGCCTGGCGGGCAGCCTGGTGCTGGAGGGTGCGGCGCGGCTGGGCGGCTCACTGCTGATGATTCTGCTGGGTCAGGGCGTTGCCGGAGTCATCGCGGCAAACTCGGCCGCGGTGGCGGTGGCGTATCTGGCCATCAACCCCGAACAGGGCTTGACGCTGGCGCCGGTGCTGCGCCTGCCACGCGCACTGCGGGAGATGTTTCAGGCGCTGGTCTTTTACTCCGGCCAGATGCTGATCAACAACAGCGACATCGTCCTGGTAAAGCACTTTTTTCAGGCGGACCCGGCCGGCCTGTACGCGGCCGTGGCGATGGTCGGCCGTGTGGTATTTTCGTTATCTTCCGCCGTGGTCAACAGTATGTTTCCGCTGGTCGCGGGAACGCGCGACGAGGAGCGGAAGGATCTGACAGTCATCGCCACCTCGCTGCTGCTGGTGCTCGGCATTGGCGTCACTCTGGCGCTCGGGCTGCGCTTTGCCCCCGATCGCATCTGGACAATGTTTTTTGGGGCCAGATTTCACATTGCCGGCATCCACGGCCTGCCCTACCTGCTCTCGCTCTATGCCATCACCACGGTCATCTACTCGCTGAGCGCGGTAATTATCACGTATGAGATGTCCTACAAGATCGCGAACACGAGCTGGGTGCAGCTTGCCTCCAGCGGCCTGATCATCCTGGGAATTTACGAGTTTCACTCCAGCCTGCGCGAAGTGATTCTGGTGCAGCTGGTGCTGATGCTGGTGCTGTTGCTGCTGATCGCACTGCCGTTTTTCTACCTGGCGGTGCGATCCGGCGACGGTAAAGAACGCAAAATCTTCTCGCCGGCGCGGCTGCGGCGGCGAATCTCTGAAGACGAAGCGATTGCCGAGTTTCTGCGCAGTGACTTTTCCAATACGGCATTCGCTCCGTACCATGCGATGCTGGGCGATCTGGTGCATTCTCCGGACTTGAGCAACGCGGCCGATAACGCCACGCGGCGGGCCTTATTTTTCGTCCGCCACGGCGCTCTGTGGAACGAGCTGCCAAAAGACACAGAGTGGCACGAGATGGAGGTGTCGCCCGACGACCTGAAGAGAATCCATGTGTTCCCGCGCGGCCAGTGGCGGCGGCTCGCGCAAAAGGATTTTTCTGTGGTCGAGATCGTTGACCTGATGCGACAACGCGAGCAGGTGGTGGATTCACGGCTGCTCACCAAGATTCACGAGATCGGCGAGCGCCTGGAGCTTGGCGACCGCGATCTGGGAGTCGTGCTTCTGATTGGCGTGGATGCGTCGAGCCCGCTGACGATCCTCGACGGCAATCACCGGCTGGTGGCGGCGATGCTTTCTTCCGATGTCTCCAACGTGCAGAACCTTCGTTTTGTATGCGGCCTGTCGCCCAGAATGACAGAATGCTGTTGGTACAATACGAATTTTGTGACGCTGCTCCGGTACGGAAAAAATGTCGTCCGCCAGATTGGCCGGCGCCCCAGGGCAGAGCTGGCGCGAACGCTTGAGGTGTCGGGATGAGCGTCCTTTCCTGCAGGCCGGTCGCCACTCCCGGACAATCAGCGCCCCCACCCCAGCGAGGAGAAATTATGGCGGACAATCACCGCAGGCATATCCGATTTGCGCGGCAAGGAGGCAGTCTGTTGCTGGCGGCCGTACTGGCCGCACCGGTCGGGTGGAGGGCCGCGGCCCAGACAACGCAGACCAGCAACAGCACCAGCCCAGCAGCAACGCCGCAGGGCCAGGCCGCGCCAGCCGGAGGCAACACCGACACCGCATCCGCGCCGCAACGCCAGGCCACGCAGCCGGCAGCACCGGCTGCAAACCCCGTCGCCCCAGCCCCGACCGGCCAGAGTTCGACGCCCCCGGCCGCACCGGCTCCGCAGATGCAGACCGCGCCGCCGCAGGGCGTTGCCATCGCTCCGTACGAGAAGGACACCGGCGTGGCTGCGTCCCGGCCGGCCGGCGCCGTCATCGCTCGGGGAAGGCCGCGCCGCCGCCGCTCGATTCTTATCCGCGTCGGGCTCATTCTTGGAGCGGCCGCCGCCATTGGCACCGTCGTCGGTTTGTCGGCGGCCAGCTCCAGCCGGCCGTGAACCAGCGCATGGATGCCTCT
>JAJXUS010000227.1 GCA_021782675.1 Acidobacteriota bacterium | reverse complement strand
GACTGCTCGATCGACGGGAAGCGCACCAACTTCGCCCACTGGCTGACCGAGAACGCGGTAGACACGCACTTGCCGCTGATCGCGGACTACAACGGCGCATTGATCAACGTGAGCATCCAGAGCGTGGATGTGGAGGCCGGCAAGGTCGTACTCTATGCGCCGGTATTCAGGGGCAGGACGTACCGCAGGGCCAAGCCGGTGCCGGACTATGTGCAGGCGTTCAGGGCGGCCACCGCGGGCGTGAGTGAGGCGACCGATCCGCAGGCCCGGGTAAACGTGCTGATTATTCTGCCGTTCGGCGCGCCCGTGGAGCGCAAAGGAGTCCTTGCGCGAGCCGTGGCCGCGCTGAGCGCGGAGCCAGACAATGGGTGGAACATCTCCGTTATGGATGATTCCGGGGCGCAGACTCCCTATGCGAAGGGGCTGAAGCCGGCGATTGCGTCTCTAACGGCGCTTGAGACGACGGAAGCGCCCGATGTGGATATTGACGAGTGGCGTTCCTCGGCGGCGGCAGCCATTACCAGCATGCGCGATCTGCCGGGACGCCGCGTCGTGCTGACGCTTGGCGATATCTACCATGAGGTGATCTACGACGAGGGGGAACTGGCGTACGAGAACTATCAGGTGGACGACGTCTCGAATGCTGCGCGGCTTGCGGGTGCCGTCATCTACTCCGCTGAGTCCATTGAGGAATTGAATCAACTGCGGGGTCTGTATCCGTACTTCACAATCGATGGCGATGGGCCGTATCTGATGCTCGACCAGCAGCAGCACATTGCCGGCTGGATTACCGGAAATATTGCCGACACCTGGGCCAAGATTCGTCAGGATGGGCATGCCTGGTACACCGTCGATCTGCACCTGACGCCGGCGCAGATGGATGGCCAGATTCATGCCTTCTCGGCCACACCGCATGCTGCGGACGTAATACTGGATACGCCGCCGTACTATGTTGCCCCCAGTCTGAAGCAGTTGCAGAATCTCGAAAAAGTTTCCCCTGCTGTTCGTGAGGCGCTCAAGCATCCGCCGGCGGAAAATGCATCGCCGCTGGCGCTGGCGACGCAGCTCGCCTACTTCCCGCATCCCGATGGCAAGACCGGGACACAGATTGCGACGACCGGATTTTTCTGGACGCAGAATGTCCCCCGCCCGACCAAGCTGGATGTTGCCTTGCAACTGGAGCAGACGACGAGCGGCTTTCTATTGAACACCACGGTCGGCACACTGCGATGGAACACGCGGCGGCCCGTCTGGAACACGTCTTTCGATGTGGTGCCGGGCGCGTATGTGCTTCGCATCGCCGCGGCGGATGACGCTGGGAAAGCGAGGGCTGCGGTCGACACGCCCTTCACAGTCGAGGGAGCGCAGGGGGAATTGGTATTGATCAGCTCTCTGGTGATTGGCAAATCCTGCCAGTTCGCACCGCCCGTCCCCGCGCGTCCAAACCAGCCCCCGCAGATCGACTATCTGCGGGCGGGGAACTGCGACATCAATCCGGATCCCGGCCACTACTATTCACCGCAGGATGTGATCTGGGCGCTGGTGCGTATGACGCCCACGGGGAAGTTGACGCGCAAGAAGCCAACTTCCTGGAAGCCAACCTTTGAGATTGTCGACGCCAGGGGTTCCAAGTTGTTCTCGCAGCAGGTAGCCTGGCTGCCTGCTGCCGATGGCAGCTTAGTGGCCAATGCGGCCATCCCGCTCGACGATCCGAAGTTGCATCTGGAAAATGGGCAGTACGCTGTGGTTTTCCGGCTGAAGGGGCCAGACATCGAAAGTGACTACGGGCAGCAGGCGCCGTTTCTGATCTACGGCGCCGAGCCGTCGCCCGGACAGAAACAAGAGCACTGAGCCGGCGTTGCGGGATTCAAGCGGAGAGGGCCTGGCTACAGGCCCGTGCGGAGCTGCTGAAAGCGGGTAAACACACGGCTGGGCGCAAGCCGGGTGGCCGTCAGGCAGCTCAGTCCGCCCGCGGTAAAGATCATGGCCAGGATCACGAACTGATAGAGCGCCGCGTAAATCGGCGACGCGCCGGATAAGAGCATGCCCGTCATAATGCCGGGAATCCACACGATACCGAGCGACCGCAGATTATCGGTAGCCGGTATTAAACTGGCGTGGAAGGCTGCCTGCAGGTAGGGCGCGACCGCTGCCTCTGGCTGGGCGCCCAGGGCCAGCGCGGATTCGATCTCTCCGCGGTGCGACTCCAGCTCCGCCAGAAGGCGGTTCAGGAACAGAGACTGGATGTTCATGTTCTGCGCAATAATCATGCTGCCTACAGGCACCAGCATGGCGATACGCGTGTCGATGATGCCGGCCGCAGCCATGACGAGAATCACTCCGCCCGCACCGGCACTCATGCACCAGAGGGAGAGAGTGTACGCGCCCGGCAAGCGGGGTACGCGCTGCCGCACAATGGTCGCGGCGATAAAGATCATTACCAGCAGCAGAGGGATGGCTGTCCACCACGGGCCGCGCATGAGCAGGGCAAGGATGGAGCCGATAAGCAGGATTTGCGCCAGGCCCCGTACCAGCGCCAGCGGAATCTCCGCGCCCGCGCGCGCCCCGCGCCGCCACGACAACATGGCGACGATCAATGCAGTTGCTCCGACAAAGCCGGCCTGCGCGATGCCCAACGACAATTGCGTGTGAAACAGAAGGCGCAACATGGCTTACTCCTGCTCCAGCAGAACCGCGGCTGGCGTGCCCAACGCGGTGACGGCGCCCGCCTCAATGCGCAGGATGCGGTCCGCCACACGGCGGGCCTGCGCGTAATCGTGGGTGACCCAGGCGCACGCAACCTGCCGTTCGCGCACCACGCGTGCCAGCAGCAACTCCACGGCCTGCTTCGCGTCAGGATCGAGAGCCGATGTTGGCTCATCGAGCAGGAGGACTTCCGGCTGATTCGCAAGCGTTCGAGCAATAGAGATCCGCTGGGCCTCGCCGCCGGAGAGGGTCAGTGCGTCCCGGTCGCCGTAGCCTGCCATCCCTACCTGCTCCAGCAGAGCATCCGCGTCCCGGTTAGAGAAGGGAACACCGTGCTGGGCCGGTCCATAGCGCACATTACCGTAGACCGTTCCGGGGAACAGAAATGCGCGCTGCATCACCATTCCCAGGCGGCGGCGCAGCTCCCGCGGCGAAAGCGAGCGAAAACTGGTTCCATGGACAAGAACATCGCCGCTGCTGGGCTCGTCCAGCCGATTCAGAAGCCGCAACAGAGTACTTTTGCCGGCGCCACTGGGACCAGTAATGGCCAGCACTTCGCCCGGCTGCACGGCGAAGCTGATGTTCTGCAGGATCGGCCGTGTCTCCGGCCCGATGATGACGGTGCGAGAAAGATCAACGGTCTTGAGGACGGGAGCGGGCATTCAGCGGGTGGGAACTCTCTGCTTTCTGCAAAGATACCGCGAATTGGCCCCGGACTTCTGCGGGCAGGCAGACTTGCCGGGGGTGAACGCCGTCTAAACTTATGTCGTAGAAAATATTGTGGAGGGGATCATCATGCAATTGGTTATGCGGAAATTTGTACCGGGCGCAATGCTGGCCGCAGTTCTGATCGTAGCCGGCGCGGCGCCCGCGCAAATGCGAGGCGGATCGCCGGGCGGTGCTATGGGCGGCATGCAACAACAGAGCCCCCAGGCAGGCATGCCGGGCATGCAGCCCGGCATGAATGCAATGCAGAACAGCGAGCAGATGAACTTTATTGGAAATATGCGCCGGAATATGAAGGCGGAGACCGAGCTGAGCAAGATTGCGGAGAAAAATAGTCAGAACGACGGCGTAAAAAAGTTCGCCCAGCAGATTATTAATGAGGATCGACAGGCCGACACGGAACTGAGCAGCAGAATGAGCGCCAACGGAATGAATCAGGGCATGATGGCTTCGCCGGAGATTCCGAAAGAGACCAAAAAAGCGGAGAAAGACATGAAGAAGATGTCCGGCCCCCAATTCGATGCGAATTATCTCGGACAGCTCAACGCATATCTCAAAAACGACCAGCAACTAACGCAGCAGGCGGTCGCGTCGAATGATATGCAGTCCATGCAGGACACGGTCATGCGGCTGCGCTCACAGGCCGATCAGCGGGAGCAGCAGCTGGCGCAGCTTGCCAAGGCAGAAAACTTCAAGATGCAGTAGATGCGGACGATGCGCTGAACGGGCGGCGTTCGCGGCCGCCCAGTGGAATGAGACGGCGGAGATCCCGCGATCCGCGCACGGTGCTGCCAGGTTCGGGCGCATCGGCGCCTCCGTTTACGGGCGCGGGCAGCAGCTTGCTGTTCACCCACTGCATGGCGGCGGACGTGTAAGCGGGGGCAACCTGCGCCAGCATGGAGGCGACAGCCGCCTGCGGCGTGATGGCGATCTCCGTCTCCCCGGCCAGAACGGCGTTGACCACTCGATTGGCAGCGTGAGCGGCGCTGGCGGAGATGCCGGGCAGGTTGGCGCTCAGGCTGAACCAGCGATATTCGCGCTCGCGGTCGCCGGTGAATTTTGCGTGCACGTGGGGGCCGGTCCGGCACCGGCACGGGCCACGTGTCGTGGAGTCCTTCCTCCCGGAGGACGCGGAGGATCATCTCGAACCGCTCTCCCGCCGTGAAGGGGTTTCGAAAGGTGTGGGAGTGCTGTGCGCTCCCGATCCCCAGAAAGAGCGCCTCCGGCC
>JAJXUS010000226.1 GCA_021782675.1 Acidobacteriota bacterium | reverse complement strand
AAATATCTTCGTAAATATCGAAGACAAGAGCGAGCTGGCGCGCATCGACGCCCATACGTTGAAGGTGACGGCCGTCTGGCCGCTGGCGCCGTGTGAGTCGCCGAGCGGCCTCAGCATCGACACCGTGCACCATCGGCTGTTTTCCGTCTGCGATAACAAGGTGATGGCTGTGGTGGACTCCGGCAACGGCCACGTGGTTGCCAGCGTGCCCATCGGCAACGGGCCGGACTCCACGCGCTATGAGGCGCATCGCCATCTGGTCTTCAGCCCGAATGGCGAAGACGGCACGCTGACGGTGGTGCGCCAGGAGTCGGCCGACAAATACACGCCCGTCCAGACCGTCACGACCCTGAAGGGTGCGCGCACCATGGCGCTCGATCGCACGAACGGCGATCTCTACCTGGTCACCGCGCAGTTCGGCCCGCCGCCCGCACCCACAGCCGCCAATCCGCATCCCTGGCGCACAATTGTTCCCGGCAGCTTTGTAGTATTGGTTGTGGGGACCAAATGACCGAAAACCAAAGCGCTCAGCCACCGTCGGGGCCGGCGGCCATTGCAGGGCAAACTGTGTTCATAACGGGCGCGAGCGCCGGAATCGGCGCTGCGTGCGCCCACGCCTTTGCGCGCGCCGGGGCGCGGCTGCTGCTGGCGGCGCGCCGCCAGGACAAGTTGCGCGACCTGGCAGCAGCCCTGCAAAAAGAGGGCAGCCCGGCTGTCCACACAATAACGCTGGATGTGCGGGACGCCGCGCAGGTCTCCGCCACGCTGGGCGCATTGCCCGAAGCATGGCGCGCCATTGATGTCCTGATCAATAATGCCGGCCTCAGCCGCGGACTGGACAAGCTGCAGGAGGGTAAGCCCGAAGACTGGGACGAGATGATCGACACCAATGTGAAGGGTCTGCTTTACGTGACCCGGGCCGTGGTGCCGGGCATGATCGAGCGCGGCCGCGGTCACATCGTCAACCTGGGTTCCACGGCTGGGCATATGACATACCCGAAAGGCGCGGTTTATTGCGCCACCAAGGCCGCGGAAAAGAGTATCAGCGAAGGGCTGCGGCAGGATGTACTGGGTACGCCGGTGCGGGTTACATCCATCGACCCCGGCATGGTGCAGACAGACTTCAGCAAGGTGCGGTTTCGCGGGGACGAGGAACGCGCGGCAAAAGTCTATCAGGGCGTTACGCCGCTGCAGCCGGAGGACATTGCGGACGCGATTCTCTGGGCGGTCACACGACCGGCGCATGTCAACATCAGCGAAATGCTGATTACATCCATCGACCAGGCCAATTCCCTGCTCTTTAACCGTTGATCGAGCATCAGATCAGATTGGCCAGCTCCCGTTCAATCTCCGTCAGAGCCGATTGCAGCGCTTCCCGCCGGATGGCGCTGCTCGTCTTTTCTGAAAGAATCCGCTCACGTTTCAGCTCCAGCAGTTGCCGGGTGCGCATCTGGTCTGCAGCCTGCGGCTGTATGGTTCGCGCTGCATCGGCCTCGCGATTCTCCGCGTGCTGCTGCGCCTGCTCTTCCGCCGATTTACTTTCCCATCCTCGCGCCATATATACAGAGTAGTGGAGCGATCCACCCAAAGGGGCCACAAAGTGCGCGTTTATCAGATTACCCAGTTCGGGATTGAGCACCTTACGGCGCGGGAAGCGCCCAAGCCCACGTACGGGCCCGGACAAGTACTGGTGCGCGTTCGCGCCACTTCCTTGAACTATCGCGACCTGATGATGGTGCGCGGCCAGTACGACCGCAAACTCGACTTTCCCCGCATCCCGCTTTCGGACGGAGCGGGTGAAGTCGTCGCAACGGGAGCTGGGGTGACGACCGTGAAGACCGGCGACCGCGTGATCGGCCTGTTTTCGCAGAATTGGCTGGACGGCGAACCCTCGGCAGAAAAGGCGCGACACGCCTTAGGCGGCGATGTGGACGGCATGCTGGCCGAGTATGTGGCGCTGCCTGAACACGGCGTGCTGCGATTTCCCGCGTATCTGAGCGACGCCGAGGCTGCGACGTTACCCTGCGCGGCCCTTACCGCCTGGAATGCTCTCTTTGAGAGCAGCCGGACGCGCCCGGGAAGCACCGTGCTGATTCAGGGCACGGGTGGCGTGTCCATCTTTGCGCTGCAGTTTGCAAAGCTGGCGGGAGCGCGTGTGCTCGGTACCTCCGGCAGCGACGCAAAACTGGAGGCTGCCCGGAAGCTTGGCCTGGATGAAGGCCTGAACTATCGCCAGACGCCGGAGTGGTCGCGGTGGGTGAAGGAGAGGACAGCCGGCGCCGGTGCAGACACAATCATCGAAGTGGGCGGCGCCGGAACCTTTGGGGAGTCGCTGAAGGCGGTCAGAATGGGCGGCATCATCGTTCAGATCGGCGTTCTGTCGGGGATTGAGGAGCGGCTGCCGCTGGTCCCGATTCTGATGCGGCAAATCCAGGTAAAAGGCATCAACGTCGGTTCGCGCGCCATGGCGGAGCGGATGATGACGGCCCTGGCGCAAAGCAAACTGCGGCCGGTTATCGACCGGGTTTTTCCTTTCAATGAGGCCCGCGAGGCCCTGCAATATATGGCATCTGGAAACCACATGGGCAAGGTAGTCCTCCAGATCGCTGAGAAATAGTTTTCCCACATGCCGGGGAGACGGTGACCCAGATTTTTTGGGGGGCGAATAAGCCCGTGCGTTTTCTGCAAGTTACAGCGCCCAAAAACTTGCACCACAAATGGTGCAATCGTATAACTTTTGGCGGTGCGATTGCATCTATACCGGACAAGCCAGCCTGGTTGCGACCGGGCGGCTCCGGAGGCCCGGGCAATCTGCAAAGCGTTTGCGGTACTGCCCGAGGAAAACAACAATGTCTTGGTTACGCGCTGTCTATAGCTTCTTTTATGAATTGCTCTTTGGTTGCAGCCATGGTCATTTGACCCGTCCCTTTACGATCGCGACGCACAGCTACAAGGTCTGCCTGGACTGCGGCAAGCAATTTCCCTACTCCCTCGAGAAGATGCGCACCATTCACTCCTGGGAAGCAGCCCGTCAGACCGCGCATGCAGTTCCAGCGGCGACTGTGTCTGCCATGCCCGCACCCGCCGCATTCGCTCCGAGCGAGGCCTACGAGCCGCGCGAGGCGGTCGCCTAGCCGCCGGATAGCGTTTGCCCGCCGCGCCCCAGGTGTAGCGATGCCGTGAAGTGCTGCGCGGTTGCTACACTAGGGCTGGCCGGGGGGGGAACGCAGCCATCGCACCGACAGCGCACGCCATTGTTTCCATCGAGAAGCTGACCAAGGTCTACGCGGGCAAACAGCGCGTAGTAGCCGTGGACGCCATCGATCTGGCGATCCCCGAAGGCGGCATCTTCGGCCTGCTGGGCCCAAACGGAGCGGGTAAAACCACCACCATCAGCATCTGCACCACCCGTGCGCTTCCCACATCGGGCCGTGTTGTCATCGCAGGGCATAGTGCGGCGTCCGAGCCGGCCGTGACGCGCCGCTTTATCGGCGTGGTGCCGCAGTACAACACCCTTGACCGTTCGCTGACAGCCTTCGAAAACCTCTACTTTCATTGCCGCTACTTTGGCATGAGCCGCTCGGTCGCCACGGCGCGCGCCACCGAGCTGCTGGAGCAATTCCGGCTGACCGAGCGCGCCCAGGCGATGCCCAACCAGCTCTCCGGCGGCCTGGCGCAGCGGCTGCTGGTCGGACGTGCCATCGCCCACCGCCCTGCCGTTCTGTTTCTCGATGAGCCCAGCGCAGGGCTCGACCCGCAGAGCCGCCTGGCCATGTGGGAAGTGGTCCGCGGACTGAAAGACCAGGGCATCACCGTCATGCTGACCACGCATTACATGGAAGAGGCCGAAGCGCTCTGCGATCGCGTGGCCATCATCGATCATGGCAAGATCCTGATCGAAGGAACTCCGGACGAACTGAAGAGCAGCCTGCAGATTCAGACGGTTTTTGGTCTGGAGCTGGAGCGGCCCGGCGAGCGGGAGAACCTGGCGGTGACGGTCCGGCAGATTCCCCATGTGAGCAGCGTGGAGACAACAGCCAGCGGCGTGCGCGTCTTCGGCAAATCTGCCGAAGGGATTCTGCCCGCGCTGGTCACTGCGGCGCAGCCCTATGGCCTGCGCGATCTTTCCATCTCCGGCCCGACGCTGGAGACCGTTTTCATTACGCTCACAGGACGCGACCTGCGTGAATAACACGGTGGAACCAACCCAGGGAACGGCCGCGCTTTACGGGCGTGCCTTCATCGGCCTGATGCTGCGCGATGCGCGTGTGCTACGCCGCGAGATTTGGCCCTTTATCATTCGCGTGGCGATGAATCCGCTGCTATTCCTGTTCGTCTTCACATTTCTCTTCCCGCGTATCGGAGAGAGCTTCGGCGCTGCCGGCGGCATGGACTTCGGCACGGTATTGCTGCCCGGTCTAATGGCCGTCGCGATCATGTTTACCGGCATCGCTGCCGTCGCGCTGCCGCTTTCCACGGAGTTTGGTATCACCCGCGAGATTGACGATCGCGTCATGTGTCCGATTCCCGTCGCCGCGGTCGCCATGGAGAAGGTCTGCTTCAGCGCGCTGCAATGCCTGCTATCGGCGGCGATTGTATTTCCGCTGGCATACCTGATTCCCTCGCAGCCGGTGCATGTCCACGTCAGCAGCTGGTGGCTGCTGATCGCCGTCTCCATCCTGGCC
>JAJXUS010000225.1 GCA_021782675.1 Acidobacteriota bacterium | reverse complement strand
AGCCCCGCGATCCCGCCCCGCAAAGGCTTCATCCCGCGAAAAGAGATTGCCCCGCCGGCCGTAGCTCCTCGCCGACGCTGGTGTCGCGCAGCCCGGCCCATCACCGCTTCTATACTGGAGGTATCCGGCATCTGGCCGGATGCAGGAGCGGATCATGGAAACAGCAACATTCGGAGCAGGGTGCTTTTGGGGCGTTCAAGCCGCCTTTGACCGCA
Source organism: Acidobacteriota bacterium (assembly GCA_021782675.1). Taxonomy (GTDB): domain Bacteria; phylum Acidobacteriota; class Terriglobia; order Terriglobales; family Acidobacteriaceae; genus JAKAUB01. The sequence continues at coordinate 4,479 of JAJXUS010000225.1, read as the reverse complement.
TCCCAGGAGTACTTGAAACGGCCGTAGGGTACGAGGGCGGGACGCTGGAGCGGCCTTCATATCGCGAGGTGTGCACAGACCGGACCGGTCACGCCGAGGTCGTTCAGGTGCGGTTTGACCCGGCCAAGGTCAGCTTTACCTCTCTGCTCGACACATTTTTTCAGGAGCACGATCCCACGCAGCTCAACCGGCAGGGCCCGGACCACGGCACGCAATACCGGTCGGTCGTCTTCTATCATTCTCCGGAGCAGCAGCAGCAGGCGCAGGCTGCCATCGCGCGACTGCAGCAGGAGAAGCGATTCTCCCGCTCGATTGTGACCCAGGTTGTCCCCGCTTCCACCTTCTGGCCGGCGGAGGAGTACCACCAGAAGTATCTGGAGAAGCGCGGCGCCGTCAGTTGCCACATCTAGGCCGAACGATTTAGGGAGAACCATCGTCGCTCGATTTTCCTGCGGAGCAATCTGCTTTTCTTTCACTTTTGCTGCTGCTTTTGCCTTTGCTTTTCTTGTTGTCATTCCCGCAGGGGAATCTGCTTTTGTTTTCGCGCTCTCGCGCAGCGATGGCAATTCTCCTATGGTTGTCGAGGAGCCATCGTCATTCTGAGCGAAGCGAGGAATCTCTGCATTCTGTTTCTTTGGCGTTATGGAAATCCTTCGCCGCGCTCAGGAGGACTCCATCCGGGCGCACACACTCCATACCACGTAGCAAATACGGCTACGCCTACGTTTTGGGCGTCAGCCGGTACAGCCGAATCCCGCCGCCGGTGTATGGGTTCAGGCCGGGAAAATCCGCGACCTGTGTCATTGTGCGGGCCTCGCCGACCGTGGCAGTCCGCAGGCCCGGGCCGTCGCTCCAGTCCATAAACCATCCCGGCCGATACGCATCCAGCTTTCGGGCCAGCGGCATGGTTCCATCGCTATCCATCGCTGGAAAACCATCGCTCTCGAGAGAAACTTCATCCGCACCCCGGCCAATCAGCAGGCTCTTATTGGGCTGGACCATCGGCCCGCCCTGCAGAACGGTCTGTTTGATCGCCAGGCTCGCATTCCGCATACGAAAGTGGGGATGTGCCAGATAGTCGGCGATCATGCCCGCGTTCCACGCGGCCGAAACAGCGATCAGCACCGCCAGTACGGCACCCAGGCGCGGCTTCTCGCGCAACGCCCATTCCGCAAAGAGCATCGCCAGCCAAACGGTTGGCGCAACCATCGCGGCAAAATACCGCGGCGGTCCGTCCACGTGGTACACGATGAAGGCCGCATAACCCGTCTCCCACAGGAATGCGGCAACAAACAGCGTGTCGCGCCACAAAACGCGCAGGCGCACCAGGGCCGTACCAAAGCCGATGAGCGCCAGAGGAAACAGGATGGGATCGATCCACGTTCCGCGATACAGGAACCGCGCCAGCTTTACGGGAGACTGCTCAATCTGCCACAACGGCGACATGCCGAACAGGATGGCAGCGTCCGCCGGGAAGCGCGCAAACCAGAAGATTTTTATGGCCTGCAGCAGAAGCAGCGCTGTACCGGCGGCCGTGGCCGTCAGCTTCCATGCTGCAGCCCTATCCTCGCGGTTATTGGCCCACAGCGGATACAGGATGGCCGGAAGGACAAACATCGCCGTCGTTTTGGTAAGCGCCGCAACGGCAAAGACAACGCCCGCCAGCGCGGCCAGCCAATAGTTGCCACGGCGCGCCCGGCCCGCCAGATACACGGCCAGCAACAGGTACATGGTCAGCGCGGGCTCCAGCAATGCCAGCCGGCCAAACAGAAATCCAAGCGCGTTCCCAGCGGCGAGCGCAGCGGCGATGGCGGCGAACAGCCGGCCGCGATACTGCCGGCTCACCAGGTAGACCAGCCACACGCTCATCCAGCAGCACACGACGGACAAGGTGCGCGCGCCAGCCAGGCTGACGCCGGTCGCCGCAAAGACCAGCCCGGTCATCAGCGGCCACACCGGCATGAAAATTCCCGGGTTCCATCCGCCGGGCAATATGGCGCGGCCAAAGATGAAGTGGTTCAGCGCGGCGCTGGTATAGAAACCTTCGTCGGTATAGCGGGCGCCATCCTGGCTGTAGAAGTTGAAATCCGCAAAGTCGGCCCGAATGTGCCACAGCCGCGCCAGCAGAAACAGGACCGTTACCAGCAGCAGGGCAGGGATCATCCAGCGTTCGCGCGCCAGGCGCCCGATGCGCAGTGAAAGTCCTCTTGCGCTGGAATCAGGATCTCCAGCGCGACGTGCGTGACTCATAGTGCGGGGAAGCGCCGGGCCAGGCTGCTGCTCACGCGCGCTTTTCCTCGTGATATTCCTGTTCCGTATTCACGGCCCACAGGTTGGACTTATCGTGCACGTCGTTGGCAATGTTCTCCGCGGCTGCCATCGCGGTCAGCATGGAGTGGTCCTGGTTGTTGTACTTGTGCATGCCATTGCGGCCAACCAGAAACAGGTTCTCAAACCGGTCGGTAAACTTCTGGATCACGTCGAACCGGTCGTAGGTGCCAAAGTACGCTGGGTACGTCTTGGGCACCCGAACCACATGACCATCCAGCACGTCGGAGGCATTCAGAATGCCGATCTTCTCCATCTCCGCGATGGCGAACTGCTTGATCGCATCGTCCTGCATGTTCCACAGCGGGTCCGTGTCATTGCAGAAGTATTCGAGCCCAATCCACATCTTGCTCGGATTGGCGACCATCCACGGGCTCCAGTTGTTGAAGATTTGCAGCCGTCCCACGGTGACATCCGGCTCCTGGATATAGATCCAGGTGTCTTTCAGCGGGCTGCCGTCGGGCTCCGTCACCAGCAGGCGATTTACCAGCAGTCCTACCGTCACAAAGTCGCGATAGATCAGGCCATCGCTCACTTCTTGAACGTCTGCTGGAATCGGGCATTGCAGGCTGCGGATCAGGTGCCGGATCGGCATCGTTGAAATGACGTAGTCTGCCGGATATTCCACCGTCTGGCCGCTTTCATTCACGGCCGTCACGCCGGTGATCCGTTCGCCTTCCACGTGCAGCGCGGTCACGCGCGTGCGCATGTGCAGCTCGCCGCCATTCTGCTGCACCATCGCCGCCACGTGCTCCCACAACTGCCCCGGGCCAAACTTGGGATACAGAAAGCGCTCAATCAGGGAGGTCTCGACGCCTTTCTGGCTCAGATCCCCGCTGCCTTTTCCTTTGCCGCCAAAGGCCTGTTTTAGAAAATGCTTTACGGCGCTGGTCAGCGAAAGTCCCTTGATGCGCTGCGCGCCCCACTCCGCGCTGATGTAGCGCGGGTGAACGCCCCAGACCTTCTCGGTATAGGACTCAAAGAAGAGCTGGTACAGCTTTTTTCCAAAGCGGTTGACGATGAAGTCTTCGAGCGAACGCTCCGGTTTGCGCGGCGAAAGGCGGGCGCGGATGTAGCTGAAGCCCACCTGCACGGTGCGCACAATCCCCAGCCCCTGCAGCGTCTCCGGCGTCAGCTTGACGGGGTAGTCGAAGAAGCGGCGCAGAAAATAGATTCGGCTCTTGCGGGGACGGATCAGCATGACCAGGTCGTCGCGCTCCGGATCCACTTCACTGCGGGCCGCAACCGTGCGCTGCTTGTTCTGATAGCTGATCGGCACCGCACCGGTCTTCTCCCCAGTGGCGGCAGGCATTACGTCCAGCCACCAATCCATGACGCGGTCAGATTTTGAAAAGAAGCGGTGACCGCCGATGTCCATGCGGTTGCCCTTGTACCGGATCGTGCGGGAGATGCCGCCAATCTCGTCGGTGGCCTCCAGAATGACCGGGCGAACGCCGGAGTTGCGCTGCAGCTCCAGAGCAGCGGTCAGGCCGGCCGGACCGGCGCCAATGATGATTGCGGTTTTCGTCATACCGTTGGGCGCGCCGGCTTTCGTGGGCGCACATATATCCTTTTGTGCCTCTCATGCAAGTCTACCTTGCGATGCGCTACTGTCTTAAGATGCAGCGTGTTCTGGGCGGTCCGCAGCCAGCCGGTCAGTTGCCCCCGGGCAGTCGGGCGGACGGCTCGGCCCTTACGCGCCCTGCAGAGCGAACCCCGGAGCTGGATGGTATGCGCGGCATCGCCATCCTGCTGGTGCTGCTGCGGCATTACATCCACCACCCCCCGCTGATCTACTTTGGGCCACAGTGGGGATGGATCGGCGTCAACCTGTTTTTCGTTCTCTCAGGCTACCTTATTACGCAAATCCTTTTGCGGCTTCGCGAAACCCAGGCCTCGCTGGGCGTCTTCTATGCCCGTCGTTCGCTGCGCATCTTCCCGCTGTACTTCACCGCGCTGGCGGTCTACTTCTCGGCCTCGGCAATCGTCGGCCATCCTCAGCCTTGGAAGACGGTCCTGCTCTACGTTTCCTTCCTGCATGCCTTTTTGCCGCCCGTCTGGACCCATCCGGTGATCGTGCCCCACCCGTTCTGGGTGGTCGTTGGGTTTTCGGTGCTCTGGTCCCTGTCTGTGGAGGAGTATTTTTACCTG
>JAJXUS010000224.1:1481-4719 GCA_021782675.1 Acidobacteriota bacterium | reverse complement strand
CGGGGCCGGGGGAGGCGGCGGCGGCGGGGGCGCCGTCTCAGCGACAGGAGCCGATTCCGGTTCCGCCTGCGGCGGCGCCGGCACCTTGCGCGGCCGGCCGGGCTTGCGCCTGCCTTCGACGACGGGAGCCGGTTCCGACTCGGCTTCGGGAGCGGAGAACGTAAGCGTACGCTTTACGTCATTTTCGCCCCCCTCGGCCTCGACTGCGACGTCGCCGATTTCCAACCGTTTCCGCATCTGCGGAATGTCCAGACGGGCACCCCACGCCAGAAACTGACTCAGCGCCTCCGGATCCGGCGCATCGCCAACATTCAGTTCCACTGTGAATTTCAAGGCACTCTCCTTGTGTTGCGTTATTGCGGTAAATTATCTAGCACCGCGCAGAAAACACGGCAACAGGGAAATCACGTATTCGTGGTCAGCCGCGACAGAAAATCTTCCGAGGCGCGATGCTTACGCCCCACCGTGGTCGCCAGAGCATCCTCAAGCCAGCAATTCTTCAACCGCAGCACATCCGCCCGGCAGGCGCGAGTCTGGGTCAACCGGTGGATTCTCTTGATCGCCTGTTGCAGTGCAACAGCGGTCCATGGCAGCTCCCCGATCACGGCGCGGCAGCCGCGGGTCAGTGTGAGACCGACGCCGCCAGCCTGGGTCTGTACCAGCAGCGCGTCCAGGCGCCCGGCCTGGAACCACTCCCGCGCCGCGCGCAACTGGGTTCGAGTGACGGAGCCGTCGATCCAGGACACTTTATAGCCTGCATGCGTGCTCAGCACGGCATGTGCGATCTTGCGCACGTCAGTGTGCTGGAAAAACACCACTGCCGGCCCTTCACCGGCTTCGAGGATGCCTCGGACGTGGTCCGCGAGCGCCTGCGCCTTGGCGACGCCGAGTGCTCTGCGAGCGGATGCGAGCGCGGAATCCTTCAACTCGTCCTGATCGTCCAGCGCAGCCGTCAGCCGGCGTGCATCCCACTGCTGTAGCCCGGCCATCGCGCGGGCCAGCGCCGTCGGATCGGCCGGCAGCATCACGTCCTGTACCTCCAGCGGAGGCAATCGGATGCCGACCGACTCGGCGGTGCGCCGTAGTACGTGGGAACGAAAGATGTCTGCCAGCACGTCGGCCTGGCGCAGTCCGATCGGTCGCACGTCGCCGTTTCCTGCATCTTTGAGGACGGTGAATTGCATCGACCAGTCCCACCAAGATTTCTGGTTCGCCAGTGGACCGGCCGCGAAAGGCCACAGGTCTGCTGCGGAATTAACCACCGGCGTTCCGGTCAGACCCCAGAAATATGGAGCGCAGCGATAGAGTGCATTCTCACCGTACATCGCGCGCGTGCGGGCAGCGTCCCAGTTGCGTATTTCGTGGATTTCGTCCACGACAATCAGATCGTAGGATGCGCCAGCGCGCAACGCCATGACCGATGCCGCATCGGCAAGCGCCGCATGGGAAATCACGGTAACTCCTGGGCCAGGTGTTTCCCGGATACGCCCTTCGACTGCTCGAATAGGCCGGTCGATCTTCTGCCAGGTGACGAACTCGTCCTCCCAACCGACGCGCACCACGGCGGGACATATGACCAGGATTTTCCTGGCGCCGATCAGGTCAGCTGCCAGGACAACCTGGGCCGTTTTTCCAAGTCCCATCTCGTCAAGCAGCAGCGCCACACGCTGTTCTGCGAGGAACCGGGCACCTGTCATCTGATGCGGGAAAGGGGTGAGATTCACGACACCTCGCGGTAGACCACGCCAGCCTCGGCAAGGAGGATACCTGCAAACTCGGTGTCTTCGCGCCAGTGGGAAGGCCCCGCCTTAAAGGGAGGCGACACCACCGCCGAGATGCCGGCCTGCACGATCTCGATCGTGCAGGCTGTACAAGGGCAGCCGCCCCACGTAGCACCAGTGCTGTCGGTAGCAGCGAAGTAGAGCGTGCATCCCTTGGTCGATATACCGACACGGGCACAGTTCAGAATCGCGTTCCGCTCAGCATGCACCATCATGCGCAGCTTGAGGCTGCGGTCGCCCAATCTTGCCGGTGTATCGGCGATACCCCGAGGAAACCCGTTGAACCCGGTACCGCGCACCTCGCGGCCTGGTCCAACCAGCACCGCACCGACCTGAGTATTCGGGTCACGGCTCATCGCTGCCGATCGCAGTGCGAGGTCAAGGAAATAGCGGTCCCAGCGATCACTCATGGCATCGGCGGCACGTGTCGGAGATATGGCTCGATCCGCGCCTTCTCGTCGAACACGAAGGCGCAGGTGTCCAGTGGTATACTGTGCGTCACGAGACCATCCGTGAATCGGTATTCCGGGTCATGCACGATCCCGGCATGGATACCGATCTTGCACATCTGCGCCACCAAGGAGCGCATCTCTGCTTCGTGTATATGCAGCATACGGGCGCATCCCCAGCCGTTCCGCATGGAATTGTCGAGAGGAAGTCCCTCGACACATATGACCGCAGCGCGTGCAGCCTGCGCACATTTCTTCGCGCTGCTCATGGATGCGATATCTGCTCGCATCAGAATGTAGAGTGCGATTTCGTCCATCACCGCTCTTTTCGCGTTGCGAAGAGGCAGCGCAATGCTACCTCCACCGGTCCTGGGATAGGGACTTCGCCCCGGCGATATCGTCGTGCTGTGCGGATATCTATCCGCAGCATCTCTGCCGCTCGCCGATCCTGCTCCAGGAGAGGCAGATCCGCCGGAACCCCGGCAGCCTGCACGGCAGCAGCGTATTCGGTGGTGTTCATTGCCGCCCTTCAACCATCCGTACCGTCTCGTAGTGCCCGACGACCGCGGCACCATATGTCCGGTACCTACGCTCATAGCCGTCGCATCGGCCACCGAAGACCGCCGTCTCATAGAGCGGCGAACCATCCTCAGCAATCCCGAGATAGACCGTGCCGACCCGAACCGGCTCCATCAGGGATTTCGAGGCGATCTGATGGCTGCGCCGGCGGAATAACCAGCGCAGCCGCAGGGATGGAAATGAGATCACGTACTGACCTTTTACAGATAGTCCATGTCATCCTTATGGACTATCTGTCCAACCGAGTCAACACTTATTTTTCTATCCGCATTGCTCGTAGCCGCAAGACAAGCACCGTTTGCAGCCATTCTCACGAATCAGGGAGAATTCGCCGCACTTCGGGCATTCTGTGCCAGCTGTAGCTGTCAGAATCAGCTTCTGCGTTGGGGACGCATCGCCGTCGTCTGTTGACAACCGCTTCCACTCCGC
>JAJXUS010000224.1:0-1471 GCA_021782675.1 Acidobacteriota bacterium | reverse complement strand
CAGCACACCACCGATCGCTGCCACGACCGAAGGATACTGCACCGGATGGTCCTCAGCGTCGCTGACCTGGAGAAATGCGAATCCTGTGGCAGCGGATACCTGTTTCAACTCCTGTACCAGAAATTGCACGTCTCCCCTGCGTCGCAGAATTGCCGTCACCATACAGGATAGCGCCTGCACCCATTCCAGATGCTGTACGTCGCGTGTGGTAATGAATAGTTCCAGCGGCACACCGTCTGTATCGCGCGTGACGGTTATGTACCAGTTGGTACCGGTCAGCGGCCATTTGATTTTGTAGGTAGCGCCGTCCAGCCGCCGGGGGCGGCTGCGGATAGGAACTGGCGCGGTATTTTCGGGTTTCGTCTCTACGACTGACAGCACGGACCCGCGGCCGGAGGTGGGGTCAGGCCGGTATGTCGTGCAGCCCTTACACCCCATCTTGTACGCCTGCCGATAGACATCCTGAAAATCATCGAAGGACATATCTGGAGCGCAGTTCACGGTCTTCGATATCGAGGCGTCGATGTGCTGCTGCCATGCCGCCAGGACCGTCACATGCTCTGTCGCGGAAATACCCATCGCGCTGACGAATTGAGAAGGCAGATTCTCGACGGGCGTCGGCCCGTAGATAGCCTCGTATAGCCTGTACGCATAATCAACCGATTCGTATTCTCGGAGAGAGCCGTCCGCCTGGCGCACCTTGCGCGCAACTTTGTCAAAAGAGAATACCGGCTCTATGCCGGAGGATACATTACCTGAGTATATGGATATCGTGCCGTTCGGCGCCACAGTGTTGATAACGCCATTGCGCAGTCCGTGCTTGGCGATGGCTTCACGAATGCTTTCCGGGAGATCCCGGACGTTGAAGCTATTCAGGATGGCTTCACGGTCGAACCGTTGGAACGCCCCGCGTTCTTTTGCCAACTCGGCGGATGCTGCATAACTCGCCCATTGAAGTGTACGTGCCACGTTCCCCGACATCTCCACCGAAAGCGGAGAGCCGTAGGGAACGCCAAGTTGCAGAAGCGCATCCCCCCAACCCGTGACACCCAGCCCGATACGCCGCTTCGCCATCGCTTCACCGCGCTGCTGCGCCAGCGGGTAATTGGTCACATCCAGGACATTATCCAGAAAACGGATTCCGACACCTGCTGCCTCCATCAGCAGGTCTGTATTCAGACGGGCATTCGGTGTGAACGGAGCATCGACCATGAAGGCAAGATTCAGGCTCGCAAGATCACACATGCCGTAAGGAGGCAAAGGCTGCTCACCGCACTGTCCAGTTACAACGCCGCAGGCCAGCGACACGCTGTGAGTGACGCTCACTGTGCAGCAGTACACTAGATCATCTACGCCGTCATATTCTACGCTTTTGACGATCCCTCTTTTTGGCTTCATGGCGTATGTCGAGGTCTTATTCGCAAAGGATGACAGCCTGGAAAAATGCACCTGCTGCGATAGCCGAATCGCG
>JAJXUS010000223.1 GCA_021782675.1 Acidobacteriota bacterium | reverse complement strand
CCGCAGAAATGCATGCACCATCTCCGCCTGCTCGGTGATCGAGTACGAAATGTCGGGCTTTGGAGACCGGCCACAGCCCAGCAGATCGATCGCGTAGACGTGAAAGCCGGCGTGAATGTACGCGGGAATCTCCGGCGTCCAGTCTTCCGCCCGCGAGCCCAGACCGTGGATCAGCAGCAGCGGCTTTCCCTGCCCGCCTTCCAGATAGTGAATGCGGTAGCCTTCGGCCATGACGTAGCGGCTTTTTACCCCGGCAAGGCGCAGCCGCAGAGCGATGCCCGTCTCAATGACGCGGATCGGGTGCACATAAAAGTAGAGCGCTCCCGCAGCCAGCACGAGAGCCGCGCCCAGCGCGAGACCCCGGCGCAGGCGGCGTTGCAGCCTCAGACGCGCGTTGGGAACGCGCGCCGGAATGGAAATGGATGCGGGTGTCATTGCGTGCAATCCGTCACGTGCGCAGAAAATCCTGGGAGTGTCCGGGAGAGTTCGGCGGCCTGCTGGATCACGCGCAGGGTCCAGTCCGGCAGAGCATACCGCGCCGCCGTGCCGCGCGTATCTTCCAGTCGCACCCAGGCGGCTTCCAGCGCATCGCTGCCTGCGGCCGGTTGCTGGGCCCCCGTCGGCTCAGGGCAGCAGAGAAAATCTGTGAGCACGTAGTGGTACTGCACGCGCCCGTCCGAATCCCGCGCAATGCGGTCAAATGTGGTCAGAAAAGCACCAGTCGTGACGTGAACCCCGGTTTCTTCCCGCACTTCGCGGATGACGGCCTGCTCCAGCGTCTCCCCCAGCTCGACGGCGCCGCCTGGAATAGACCACTGCCCCTGCAGCGGTGGATGGCTGCGCCGCACCAGCAGAACCCGGCCGCCGGACAAAACGACGCCGCCCACGCCAACGATGGGTGCGGGCGGGTATTCGCGAATCGGCGCAACGGGCAAGAGGGGTGAGCCGCTCACAGGCGCAGGGGCTTGCCGTACTCCTCGGCAAATACGGTGCGCGCCATGTCGAACCGGCCGCCATTGTGCTTGTCCGTGCCCTGCAGGTGGCCAATGCCAAGCAGAGCCACAACTTCATAGCTCAGCGGCAGCTTCAGAACCTCGCGGACCTTCTCCTGCTCAAAGCCTTCCATGGGAGCTGTGTCGTAGCCAAGGACTTCGGCCATCAGCATCATGTGGGTAAAAGCGATCATTACCTGGCGGTTGAGCCACATGGGCATGTTGGGATGATTCGACAGATAGTTCGGGATATTCTGCCGGGCCTGCTCCGCGTAGCTCTCGGACATGCCGCCCTGCCGTCCCGTTCGCAGCATCTCCTCCAGGTCGCCGCTGCGCCAGCCGTCGGCGTCGCCACACGCCACAATCATGGCCGAGGCCTCTTCCACCTTTGCCTGGTTGAAACTGGCATCGCGCAGACGCTTTTTCTGCTCCAGCGTGCGAACCACGATAAAGCGCCAGGGCTGCATGTTGTAGCCGCTGGGTGCGTTCAGACCGGCTTGTAGTATCTGCCTCAGGTCCTCATCGGGGATGGAAGCGCCGTCAAAGCTGGGGGTCGCACGGCGTTCGCGAATCGCCCGGGAAAGCAATTTTTCGTTCGAACTCATTCGTATCCTTCGCTGGTCGATCGGGCCGCCGGGCTGTCTGCAGCAGGCGGCGAAACATTGCTAGTCTAGTACATGGATGCCTTTTGAATCGCATAGCGACGCCCGGTACAGGAAATCCGGCTTGATGTCATCGCCAAATCGCGGCCAAATGACGCCCGCGCATGCGGTGCTTCGTGCAATGGTGGCCGGGGCTCTGCTGCTGGCGCCGTCGGCCGCTATGGGCCAATCGGCTACCCTGACGACGCCGGCGCCGCACACCGCAACGGCGCACCGGCATACGCGCCACCATCATCACTCCCGGAAGGCCCGCCACGAGACGCCAGCCCCTGTCGCCCCGGCCGCGCCGCCACCCCCTCCGGTTCCGGCGGATCAGTCGCCCGCAGCGGCTACGGTTTCCTTTACCAGCGGGATGCTGACCATCCGGGCCCGCAATTCGAGTCTGGAGCAGATTTTGAATCAGGTATCGCAGCAGACAGGGATGGCGATCGAAGGATCGAACCACGACAAGCGGATCTATGGAGATTACGGCCCGGGAACTGTCTCGGCCACGGTGGAAAAGCTGCTGAACGGAGCCGGGTATAACTACGTAATTGTCGGGGGTGGAGACGGACGGCCGCCGGCGAAACTCTTGCTTACGTCCGGCAGCGCTGGCGCGACCAGCACACCGCCAGTATCCAGCCCCACGCCGCAGACGAGCACTCCCGTGCAATCAGCGGTTCCGGAGAATCCATCCAGTCCGGTGCACCCCAAGACGCCGCAGGAGATCTTCGAAGAGCTGCGGCGCATGCACCAGCACTAAAGCGCGCGGTGAACCCGAAAAGCAGAAGCAGATTCCCTGCCGGGAATGACAGCCAGAAAAGCAGCGGCAAAAGACAGAAGCGAATTCCTTGCCGGAAGTGACAGCCAGAGAGACGAAACCGGCTATTGCATGGTTGTCAGAGCGGCAGGCTTCCGGGACGCGCATGCAACGGCGGCGTTGGCTGGGAGGCGCGAACGTGCATGCGGAACAGCGCAAAAAGCAGGTTGCAAATGCCGTATGCAACCGTGACGCCAAAGGCGAACGAGGCCAAAATGGCCGAGATAATCAGCAGCATCATAGGCGATGCCTATCCTCCGGGCGGGGACTTCCCGAGTGATGGTCGGTTGTTGAAGAGTGCCGAAAGTGTAAGCCTTCCGGAACGACACAGCCAACAGGGTTTCTGTCGCTTATTGGAATGCATCCGGCCCCTTGTAAACTACATAATTAGCCAGCGATCTATTGCTGAAGCAGATTCCCGGCTCCCGGAACGGAGCGGGTCCCTGCAACGGCGGCGCCCGGCCGGTACTCCAGCATGCCCATTCAGACCCTGACGGTGCGCGGCGCGCGCCAGCATAACCTGCGCAACATAACGGTCGCGATTCCCCGCAACTCGCTGACCGTGATCACGGGGCTTTCGGGCTCCGGCAAGTCCTCGCTCGCTTTCGACACGATCTATGCCGAGGGCCAGCGCCGCTACGTGGAGACGCTGTCGGCCTACGCGCGGCAGTTTTTGGACCAGATGGACCGGCCGGACGTTGATTCCATTGAAGGCCTGAGCCCGGCGATTTCGATTGAGCAAAAGACCACCATCCGCAGTCCGCGCTCCACGGTGGGCACCATCACGGAGATCTACGATTACCTTCGCCTGCTGTACGCCTCTGCGGGTGTACCGCACTGCCCGAACTGCGGGCGGCCCATCTCGCGTCAGTCGGCGGACCAGATCGTCGCGCGGGTGATGGCGCTGGCGCCCGGCCAGCGTGTGACCATCTACGCGCCGATTGTTCGTGGCCGCAAGGGCGAGTTCCGCGAGGAGCTGGAGACGCTGGAGCAGCAGGGCTTCCGCGCGCGTGTCGATGGGGAGCTGCGTGAACTATTGGAAGAGGTTCGGCTGGACAAGCGCAAGAACCACACGATTGAAGCAATTGTGGATCGCATCGCCGTGAAACCCGGCGTTGAGACGCGGCTGGAAGCTGCGGTGTCCCGCGCGCTGCAGATGGCCAACGGCCTGGTGCTGGCGGGCTTTCCGCCGGTCAACGGCCAGCCCGATGAACAGCTCTTTTCTTCCTCTATGGCGTGCCCGGAGTGCGGCATTAACGTTCCCAGGCTCGAGCCACGCAGCTTTTCGTTTAACAGCACCTATGGCGCGTGCCCGGAGTGCAACGGCCTGGGCAGCATCTACGACTTCGATCCGGCCAAGGTCATCGTTGACTGGTCGCGCCCGCTGCTCGAAGGCGGACTGGGACCGGGCGGAAGCTCGCAGTATCTCGGCCGGCTGGTACGCCTGGCCGCCGACAAATACAAAATCGATCTGCGTCAGCCCTTCGAGCAACTGCCGGAGAAGCAGCAGAAGTTGCTGCTCCACGGGCCGGAGCGCAGCGAGGCTTCGCGGACCGGCTTCCACGGGGTGCTGCACTGGCTGCGTCAGTCGCTGGAAGAGGTCCGCTCCGATGGATATCGCGAGTGGCTGCTCGGCTACATGTCGGCCACCACCTGCCCGGCCTGTCACGGCCAGCGCCTGCGGCCGGAGTCACTTTCGGTGCGGGTCCACGGGATATCGATTGCGGAGTTTGTGGCGCAGCCCTTAGCGGCCGCATTGGCGACTGCTCGCGGCTTTCAGTTCAGCGAGCGCGAACGGCTGGTGACGGACCGCCTGCAGACCGAGATCATCGAGCGTCTGGAGTTTTTGAACGCTGTCGGGCTGGGCTATCTGTCGCTCGACCGCAGCGCCTCCACGCTTTCCGGTGGCGAGGGCCAGCGCATCCGCTTGGCCACACAGATCGGCTCGCGCCTGCGCGGCGTCCTGTATGTGCTGGATGAACCCTCCATCGGCCTGCATCAGCGCGACAATGAGCGCCTGCTGCAGGCGCTGACTTCCCTGCGCGACCTGGGCAATACGGTGCTGGTGGTGGAGCATGATGAAGACACGATCCGCAGCGCGGACCATGTGATTGACCTGGGGCCCGGCGCGGGCCGGCTGGGCGGCGCCGTGGTTGCCGAAGGTACGCCGCAACAGATTGAGGCGGCGCCGGAGTCGCTGACCGGCCAATACCTGCGCGGCGCGCTGGCGACTGGTCCGGAACGCGCCCCCCGCGAGCGAACGCGCCCGTG
>JAJXUS010000222.1 GCA_021782675.1 Acidobacteriota bacterium | reverse complement strand
CTGCGGCTTGACATAAATGAAGGACGCATCCCCGGAGCTTACGCCGTGGTGCATATGCCGGCTGATAACAAAGGGATGCCACTGCGGCCCCAGCGTGGAAGCGACAAAATTTGAAAGCGTCTGGGAATCGGTCGCATGAAAGTTCTCAAACTGCCCCACCTGCAGGCTGCGGACGCCCCCGTGCGTCTTGACCGCGGCGCACAGGCTCACAAAGCCCATCAGCGGCACGCGTTGGGCGTGAACGGAATACTGCCGCTCGATCCCCTGCACCAGCGCATCGAAGTCATGATCGGAAGCCCGGCAGCCCGCCGCGCCCAGCAGCAGCAGGCCCAAGACTCCTGCGACTGCCCGCTTCATTGCGCACCACCGGCGTGCTTCTGCCCCGTGGACGGCGCGCCGTGGACGTTTGGCACGCCGAAATTCCCGCTCAGATGGTTCAGATCGCTCGGCTTCAGCTTTCCGGTCAGGTAAACAAACTGCAGTTCCTTCGGCTCCGCGTCCAGCACCAGCATGCCGCGAATCTCACCGTTGACGGCTTTGGTATACACGTCGGTAGATTCTCCGGTTTTCAACGAGCGCTCCCGCACCATTGGGGTCCACTCCGAGGTCAGAAATTGCCGACGGATCTCCTCCAGATCTGCTTGCGTATACGCCCCCGGCTTGTCGAACTCATAGTCGCGGACGTAGATGCCATCCAGATTGCGCATGATGTTTTTTGCCTCGGCATCGTCCTTGGCGCCGTCTTTCATAAACTGCCCGGCAAAGCCCAGCATGTTTTTATCCATCGTCACTTCATCCACATTCGAAGCCCGCGCTGCCAGCTTCTTGTCGAGCGCGGCGGGAAAGTGCGGCGGCGCCTGTTGCGCCCGGCAAAGCGGCGCCGCAAACAGCAGGCTGAGGGCGGCAGCGCCGATCGCTCCGCGAAAGGTAATAGTGCGTCTCTCACTGGTGTTCATGGTTGGTTCTCCTGATGCGTCTGGGTATGAAAATCCGGGAAGGCTGCCTTCTGCTGCACATTGCGCCAGGCGGACCCGGCGATGCGCAGGGCCAGCAACGCCTGCTGCCGCGCGTGCTCGCCGGCCACCTGCTGCTGGTGGCGATGCTCCAGCCACCCGCCGAAGGAGACAGCCAGCAGCACGCCGGCCGCGATACCAGACCGCAGCCATGCGGCCCGGTGCGACGCAGCGTGCCATGCCGACCCCTGTGCTGTTTTGTCGATTGAGACAACGGGCGACGTCGCGGCCGTCCGCGCCTCTGCGCGGTCGCTGCCGGCCTGCGCCAGCACGCGGTCCGCAAATCCCTGCGGCGCGGGGCATGGGGAGCGCAGGGCCAACAGTACCGCCTCCAGCTCCCGATCCTGTCCGGCGTTGTTTGCTTCAGTCATGGCGAACCTCCTTCCGCTGGTTTTCCAGCCGGATCCGCATCTGCTTGAGTGAGCGCTGCAGATGGCTCTTAACCGTGTTAACCGGCATGGACAGCGTCTCGGCAATCTCGGTGGGTGTCATATCTTCCTGGTAACGCAACACGACGATCGTTCGCTGCAGCGCGGGCAGCCCCTGCAATAGGCGTCCTACCGATCCCTCCGCTTCAAACTGCGGCAGCGGATCGGTGCCCCCGGGGGCGACGAGCATCTCCTCTTCCAGCTCTGCCGCTCCAAAGTCTGTCCTTACCGCGCGGCGGCGGTGCGCATCCGTAGCCCGCTGCACGGTCACGCGGCGCAGCCAGTGCTGCAGGTGCTCCTCGCTGGCGATGGTATCCAGGTTGCGATGCAGCGCCAGAAAGACGTCCTGCGCCACCTCCTCGGCGGTGGCCGGGTCCTGCAGGATGCGGCAGGCAATGCTGTAGACCCGCGATTGGTGCCGGGCGAGGATGTCTGCAAGCTCCAGCTTCGTCCGTTCCGGATATGCAATCGTCATCGCGTTCACTGCAAGGCTCCCGATACGGCTCTGCCAGCGTTCAGTGAGCTATACGCAATTTGCGGCGGTCCGGAATGCAAAAAAATCGCGCGACCGCAGCTTTTTTGCCGGAACGGTCGCGCGCGGCCCCGAGCCTTTCCCGGGCGCTCACGCATCCGATACACGGAGGAATCGTCAGGATGAAGCTCGCACTGCTGGGACTTGGCAAGATGGGAATTGAAGTGGGGGGCCAGTTGCTGCGCGCCGGCAACGCGCTGACGGTATACAACCGGACGGCCGCCAGGGCGCAGCCGCTGGTGGACCAGGGCGCCCGGCTCGCCAGTACCCCCGCGCAAGCCGCGGCGGACTGTGAGATCGCTCTGACTGCCGTGCTGGATGACGCCGCGCTCCGAAGCATTACCGAGGGGCCGGAGGGCATCCTTGCCGGACTCCCAAAACAGGCGATCCACGCCGGCCTCAGCACCATCAGCGTTACGCTGGCGCGAGAGCTGGCGAACGCCCATGCCGCGCGCGGGCAGCATTATGTCTCCATCCCCATGCTGGGCCGGCCGGATGCGGCCCGGCAGCGGCGGCTGGTGATGATCGCGGGCGGCGAGGCGGCGACGCTCGAACGGCTCCAGCCGGTGCTGGAGACGATTGGCCGCACCACCGTGGTCGCCGGCCGGGAGCCCTGGCACGCCAATCTCTTCAAGCTGTGCAGCAATTTCATGATCTCGGGCGTTCTGGAGGCTTTTGGCGAAGCGCAGGCCGTCGTGCGAAAGGCCAGCTTGGATCCCGCGACATTTGTCGATCTGGTGTCAGAGTTCTTTGGCTCGCCCATCTACCGCAACTATGGCAACATCATGGTCGAAAAACGCTTTAGCCCGCCGGGAGGAACGCTGGCGCTTGGCCTGAAAGACAATGGCCTGCTCCTCGATGCGGCCCGTGAGCTGCAAACTCCCATGCCGCTGGCCAGCCTTGTGCGCGACCAGATGCTGGCTGCCATGGCCGCCGGGTTCGCCGACGTGGACTGGACCAGCCTGGGCACCAGCGCGCAACGCAACGCCGGCCTGTCCTGAGCGGCCGGCATTGGTGACATTTCCGAATGTCATCCCGAGCGTAGCGAAGGATCTCCGTATTGCAGAGAAAGGCCAATGCCCGGATTCTTCGCTTCGTTCAGAATGACGAAATTCAACTGGAGGAGCGGAAGCGCGTTTGTTGGCTTGCCGAAGCTTTCCGAGGCTGGCGCGCTTAACGCGAAACGGGCGCGCGCTTTGCGGAGCGGCTCAGGTCCAGCAGGGCGCGGGTAACGGTCTCGTAATCGTGCCGCAGGACCTCTTCGGCGTGCAGAAAATCGCCTGTAATGCAGCGCACACCCAGGCGCTCGATCCGCGCAATGTCGGCAACGATCGGTGCCGCACCTTCGGCCGCATACCGTTCGCGCGCCCAGGCCGGCACCTCCGCCGTGTTGATCAAGGCATAGTCGAAGATGGGACCGCCGGCGTGCTCATAGATGCGCTCGATGTGCTGCGACGCGCTCAGTCCCAGGCTCTCGTTGGCCTGTGTCATCAGGTTGCAGATGAAAACGCGCAGACCGGGGGCGGCTTGCAGGGCCTCCGCAATTCCCTTCACCAGCATGTTGGTAATCAGGCTGGTGTAGAGCGAGCCTGGCCCCAGCGTGATGACGTCAGCCGTCAGGATTGATTCCACGGCTTCGGGCAGTGCGATGGCCTCCGGGGAGTCCAGCATCAGCCGGACAATGCGGCGGCGGCTGGCCGTGATTCGGGTCTCGCCCTCCACCATCGTGCCATCGTCCATCAAAGCGCGCAGGCGGACATCGGAATTTGTCGCTGGATACAGATGGCCGCGCGCGGCAAGAATCTGGCAGGAGGTTTTTACCGCCAGTGCAAAATCTCCGGTCACAGCAGTAAGGCCCGCCAGGAAAAGGTTGCCGAAGCTGTGGCCCTGCAAGCCTTCACCGCTCTCAAACCGGTATTGGAACAGGCGCGAAAGCAGATGCTCATCCTCCGACAGCGCAACCATGCAGTTCCGAAGATCGCCCGGAGGCAGGATGTTCATGTCTTTGCGCAGCCGTCCGCTGGATCCGCCGTCGTCGGTCACGGTCACAATGGCAGCCAGCTCAGCAATCTCTTCATGCGGCGGCAACGCTGCGGCGCTGGCGTCACCGGGGTTGACGATTGTGTGCCGGGCGTGACGCTTCAGCCCACGCAGCAGGGTCGAAAGGCCTGTTCCACCCCCGATGGCGGTAAACCGCAGGGGACGCACCGGTTGCCGGGCCGCCACAGCGGTCTTTGGTTTGCGGGCGGCAGACTTGGCAACAGACAAACAGTTCCCTTCCGTGCGGATGCGGCCAAATCCCTGCGCTAGACGATCTCGGGATACAGCAGTTCGGTAAAGCGGGGATCGTCCACCAGCTCCTGAAAGTCGACATCCAGGCGAGCCTGAATCCGGTTGCGCGGATTCAGCTCAATGGCGCGGGCCAGCGCGGCGAAGCAGTCCTCGGGCCGCCCGGTCATGCAGTACAGCAGCGCCAATCCATAATGGGCAAAGTCCGCCGTGGGAGCATTCGTTACGATGGCGTCAAAATGTTCCCGGGCGTCCTCGTAAAATCCACCGTTCAGCAGAGACACAGCGTAGTCGAAGCGCTCCTCCGGGGTGTTGAACTTCACCTCGGACTTCGCGATCTGACGCTCGCATGCATTGCGGTGGACGCGCGCGCGGTCGAGCAATACGCGAAAACGGCGCAGACGCAGGGCGGAACGGCTGATTTTCTGCTGCACGTGATTCCGGACACGGTGTTCGGCGCGTTCGCCAACGGCGAGATTTTGCAGGTGTTGTTTTTCGCTATTTTGTTCGGCGTCGCG
>JAJXUS010000221.1 GCA_021782675.1 Acidobacteriota bacterium | reverse complement strand
TCCGCCGGAGTCAGCGCAGGCGCATCTGCTGGCCGGACGAATGTTTCTGCGGCGAGAGTTACGGGAACAGGCGGGAGTGGAAGGAAATAGGGCCTTGCAGCTGGACGCCAGGTTGCCGCTGGCTCACGAACTGCTGGGCGAAGTGGCCCTGGCGAATGGCGATGTAGCGGGCGCGGTGCGGGAATTTGAAGCGGAACGCGCGATGGATCCGCTGAACGCGGAACTGTACAGCCGGCTGGGTGACGCCTATCTGCGGGTGGGAAACTACGACAAGGCGCAGCAGACACTGAATCGCGCGGTGCTGCTGATGCCCTATGCAACGGAGCCATTTATTCTGCTGGGCGAAACATTTTTAAAGCTTCAGGACCCGATTCAGGCGTTGCACTACCTGGTGCATGCGGAGCGAATGGACCCATCGAACTACATCACGCACAACCTGCTGGGGCAGGCGTACAAGGCTGTAGGCAATCGTGATGCGGCAAACCGGGAGTTCAAGCTGGTGGTGGATTTGCAGCACCAGAACGACTCCGCGCCGGGGAAATAGGCGATGCACGGAGTGCGGAAGGCATGGACGCTGGCGGCACTTCTGGCGCTGGGATGGCAAGCAGCCGGCGCGGCGCAAACACCGAAGCCTGCGCATGAACCGCACGACATGAAAAAAGCGACCTCACTGTTTCGCGAGGGGCTGACGGCGCGGGCAAGCGGGGAGTTGGATAAGGCGCAGAAGAAGTTTACAGAAGTGGTGCGCCTGGCTCCGCAGATTGCGGAGGGCCATGAGGCACTGGGCACAGTGCTACTGGAGCAGGGCAAGACTCAGGAAGCGATTGCCGAGCTGACAGCCGCCGAGAAACTGAAGCCCAACGATGCAGGGAATGAAGCCGTGCTGGCGCAAGCCTACACGCAGGCAGGGGCTACGCAGGAGGCGCTGAAGCATTTTGCCATTGCCCAAAAGCTGGCCGGCGAGCCGGGTGGATCCGTTCCTGGCCCGGACTTCTATGACGCCTATGGGCGCATGCTGGCGGCAGATGGCAAACCGGAAGATGCACTTACGCAATTCATCGCAGAAGAGGCGCTGACTGGACGAAGCGCTCGTCTGGATGATGTCATCGGGTCACTCTATGCGCAGCAGCAGGAGTGGATGAATGCGCGGGGGCGCTTTGAACAGGCGCTGCAACTGGATCCGAATTATCAACCGGCGCGGATTCACCTAGGGATCTTGCTGCGCACGCAACATGACGTGCCCGATGCGCTGGCGGTGCTGCAGCAAGCGGCAAACAAAACGCCACCCGATGCGCAGGCGCTGCTGGAGTATGGGCGGACGCTGGCGTTGGTGGGCAAGGACGACGAGGCTGCGACGCAGTTTCAACAGGCGCTGAAAGCTGATCCGACAGCGACGGAAATTGGGCTGGAACTGGGCATGGCACTGCAGCGCGAAGGCCGCCAGGCAGATGCGATCCCGTACTTCGAGCAGGCGCTCAAGAGCAATCCAAAGAATATGACAGCTCTGACGAACCTGGCGCTGGCCCAAACGATGACGGGCAACGCGAGAGGAGCACTGGAGAACTACGCGGCGGCGTTGGCCCTGGCGCCGAAGAATCCGACCATCTACAAAGACCTTGGCGTGGCGCACGTGCAACTCTCGGCATTTGACGAGGCGATTGCAGACTTCAACAAGGCCATCGCCCTGGACCCGAACGACCCGGAGACGCACTACGACCTTGGGCTGGCTTACAAGTTCAAGGACCAGTATGAGAGTGCGATTGCGGAGCTGACCAAAGCGGGAGAGATGGACCCGAAGCTGCAGGATCCGCCTTACACGCTGGGGATTCTTCTGATGCAAATGGGAAGGCTGGATGCAGCCGTGACGGAGCTGCGCAAGGCGGTGGCTCTACAGCCGCAGAATGGCGATGCGTGGGCGATTCTGGGGAGCACATTGAAACAGGCTTCTCGCCTGCCAGAAGCGGCTGCGGCACTGGAGACTGCAATTCCTTTGCTGCCGGGCCAGCCGGGTCCGCGTGTGACGCTGGCGGGCGTCTATGCTGAAGAGGCAGCGGATCTGAAGACGCAGGCGGATGCAGCCGAGAGCGCAGGAAACGCAGCGCAGGCGGAGCAGCTCCGCGCGC
The DNA here is from genome assembly GCA_021782675.1 of Acidobacteriota bacterium. Lineage (GTDB taxonomy): Bacteria > Acidobacteriota > Terriglobia > Terriglobales > Acidobacteriaceae > JAKAUB01. The sequence goes on along the minus strand of JAJXUS010000221.1, from coordinate 2,681 downwards.
AGATGAAAGAGCTGCGGGGCAAGGCGACAACATTGAGGCACGAAAGCGCGGAGCTGGCGCGAAGCGCAGTGAGCCGGCAGCGTGCGAACTTTGAGATGAACGCCGGAAACCAGGAGATGCTGCGCGGACAGATTGCCGCGGCGGTGAGCCGCTATCAGCAGGCGATAGCGGCGGACGCGACGTTTGCGGCTCCGCATGAGCAACTGGCGATTGCCTACGAGCGGCAGGGTCGCACAGACGAGGCGGCAGCGGAGCGCGCGAAGGCCGCGGAGCTGGAGAAGACGAAGTAGAACGGGAGGCCGATGAGATGATTTGCAAAACGATGGGACGCGCGTTACGCATTGCAAGCGCGCTGGCTATGCTGGCCGCGCTGATAGCAACAGCGGCGCAGGCGCAACAGCGGTGGACGGAAGCCGAGGCGAATGCGTGGTATGCGCGGCAACCCTGGCTGGTGGGCGCGGACTTTCTGCCGTCGACGGCGATCAACGAACTGGAGATGTGGCAGGCGGCGACGTTTGATCCCACGACGATTGACCGCGAACTGGGATGGGCCGAGGGCGCGGGCATGAACACGATGCGCGTGTTTCTGCACAACCTGGTGTGGGAGCAGGACCCGAAGGGCTTTACGGAGCGGGTCAATACATTTCTAGAGATTGCGGCACGGCATCATATCCGGCCGGTGTTTGTGCTGTTCGATTCGTGCTGGGATCCCTATCCGAAACTGGGACCGCAGCATCCACCGATTCCGGGCGTACACAATTCGGGCTGGGTGCAGGCGCCGGGCGCGGAGATGCTGAGCGATGCCAAGCAGTATCCGCGACTGGAAGCGTATGTGAAGGGCGTGGTGGGCGCGTTTGCGAAGGATGATCGCGTGCTGGCGTGGGATGTGTGGAACGAGCCGGACAACACGAATGACAGCTCCTATGGCGCGCATGAGCCGAAGAACAAAGTAGATCTGGTGCTGGCCCTAATGCCGCAGGTTTTTGCATGGGCGCGTGCGGAGCATCCGACGCAGCCGCTGACAAGCGGCATCTGGCATGGCGACTGGAGCTCGCTCGAAAAAATGCCGCCGATGGCGCGGGTGCAGATTGAGCAGTCGGACATTATCACCTTTCACAACTACGGATGGCCGGAAGATTTTGAGGCGCACGTGAAGCTGCTGGAGCAGTTTCACCGGCCGCTGATTGCGACCGAGTATATGGCGCGCGGCGCGGGCAGCACGTTTGACACGGTGCTGCCTGTGGCGAAGAAGTATCACGTGGGCGCGATCAACTGGGGACTGGTGGCGGGCAAAAGCCAGACGTATCTGCCGTGGGATAGCTGGCAGCGGCCGTATGTGGTGGAGCAGCCGCCGATCTGGTTTCACGATGTGTTTTATGCGGATGGACGGCCGTATCGCGCGCGCGAGTTGGAGATTCTGCGGGAGCTAACGGGCCGGGGTAAGTGAGACCACAGAGTCCAATGCAGACGATGTGCAGGAGTTGGACGGGCGGATGAGACGAGTTCTTGTTACCGGAGCAGGCCGAGGGATAGGGCTGGCGACGGCCCATGCTTTTGCGGCAGCGGGCTGGCAGGTGATCTCGCTGGATAAGGAATTTGCCGGCGAGGTGGTGGGCGAGCGCGTTGACTTTGATCTGCGGCGGGTGGAGGAGATTCCCGCGATGGCCGCCGCAGTGGGAGAAGTGGACACGCTGGTGAACAATGCCGGGGTGCTTTATTGCGATCCGGTGGATGCGATTCCCGAGGAGCACCGGCGCGAGATTCTGGCAGTGAATCTGGAGGCGCCGGCGGCGCTGATTGCGGCTGTGGCGGCGGGGATGAAGGTGCGGCGCAGGGGCCGCATTGTCAACGTGAGCTCGGTGTCGGCATTCACGGGGCACCCAGATTTGTGGTACGGGATCACAAAGGCCGGCGTGCTGAATCTGACGAAGACATGGGCGCGGGCGCTGGGGCCACATGGTGTGCTGGTGAATGCGGTGGCGCCGGGGCCGACACGGACACGAATGTACGACCAGCTGCCGCAGTCGCGGCGCGATGAGGTGATGCGCGCGGTGTACTCGGGCCGGGTGTGCGAACCGGAAGAGGTGGCCGCGGCCATTCTATGGCTCGGCAGCGCGTGCCCGGAATACGTGAGCGGCGTGACGCTGGACGTGAACAACGGCAGCTACCCACGATGAGGGTATCGATTCCCACCTTCACCGCTGTGCTGGCGCGCAACAGTGGAGGTGGGGCACCCGAATCTCCTTACAATCGAAACTAAGTCACCAAAAGATACTTGGGCTATCCAGACAATTTGGTTTCCCTGCATGATTACCAGATGCGGACGCGCTGGTCGGGGGCTAAGTAGAGCTTGTCGCCGGGCTGGACACTGAAGGCCTTGTACCAGGCGTCGGCGTTGCGGACGGTGAGGGCGCGGTATTCGCCGGGTGCGTGGGGGTCGAGGACGACCTCACTGCGGAGGGCGGCTTCGCGAATCTTGGTGGCCCAGTTCTGCGCGAAGGCGATGTAGAACTGCTGGTCGCCGTCGAAGCCGTCCTGCAGGGGTGCTCGCGCTCCCTTGAGCGAGGCGCGGTATCCGTCGTAGGCCGCGGCGATGCCGCCCAGATCGGCGATGTTTTCGTCGATGGTCTGCTTGCCGTTGACATGAAGCCCGGGGAAGACCTCGTAGCCGTCGAATTGCT
>JAJXUS010000220.1 GCA_021782675.1 Acidobacteriota bacterium | reverse complement strand
CTGAACACTGCCGTCGCGACGAGTGCCGCCAGCGAAAAGGTCACCAGCGAGTAGAGCGTCCCAGCCGATTCCCAGGGCCGCATGCCCGCAGCCATCAACACCACCGCCATGGCGACGCCGGCGGCGACCGGCCAGAGAAAGTTCTTGCGCACACTTCTGAACGACGTACTCCGCCAGGCCAGCACCGGCCCGATGCCGGTGAGAAACAGCAGAAATACGCCGATCGGAACCGCCACGCGATCATAAAACGGCGGACCAACCGTAACCTTCGCGCCCTCGACATACTCCGAAAGCACTGGAAACAGCGTGCCCCACAGAATAGTGAAGCAGGCGGCCAGCAGCACGAGGTTATTGAACAGGAAGCTCGACTCGCGAGAGACCAGCGATTCCACGCGATGCTCCGACTGCAGATGGCTGCGCTGCCGCAGGTAGGTAAACAGGCAGACGCTCAGCACGATCACCAGAAACGCCCAGAACCACGAGCCGATCGAGGACTCCGCAAACGCATGGACGGAGCTGACCAGGCCGCTGCGCGTCAGCAGTGTTCCCAGAATGCAGAGCATGAACGTGGTAAAGATCAGCCACACATTCCAGGCCTTCATCATGCCGCGCTTTTCCTGCATCATCACGGAGTGCAGAAATGCCGTGCCCGTCAGCCACGGCATCAGCGAGGCGTTCTCCACCGGGTCCCACGCCCAGTAGCCGCCCCAGCCCAGCACGGAGTACGCCCAGTGCGCGCCCAGAAAGATCCCGCAGGTCAAAAACAGCCACGTCACCATGGTCCAGCGCCGGGTGATGTGGATCCACTTTTCACCGGGATACCGCATCATCAGCGCGCCCAGCGCAAAGGCAAACGGCACGCTGAACCCCACGTAGCCGAGATAGAGCATCGGCGGATGGATGACCATCTCCGGATATTGCAGCAGCGGATTCAGCCCAAAACCGTCGGCCGGAACCGCACCCTGCACCAGTGAAAACGGCGGCGCGGCGAAGACCAGCAGAAGGGTGAAGAAGACCTGAATCCCCGCCAGAATCGTGGAAGCATAGGCGGAGAGCTGCACGTCCACCTTGTGCCGCACCCGCAGGACAAAGCCGTAGGCGGCCAGCAGCCACGCCCATAGAAGTAAGGAACCCTCCTGGCCGGACCACAGCGCGGCAAACTTATACGGCAGCGGCAGCGCCCGGTTGGAGTGGTGCAGGATGTAGGAGACGGAGAAGTCGTTGGTGAAGGAACAGTAGACGAGCGCGAAAACAGCGCCGCTGAGTGCAAGAAAGCTGGCGATGCCGGCGCGGCGGGCGGACTCACCCAGGCGGTCGGCGGAGACCTGTATTCCCCCACGGGTGGCCTGCAGGCGCAGGGCGACAGCCCCTGAAACCAGCGTGTAGCCGCAGAGAACCAGGCCGAGGAGAATCGCAAAACTGCCAAACGCCGCCATAGCTCGTAACTCTCGATTGTCGCAGACAGAGCGGCGGGCGGCAATGCGGGGCGCCGGAGCCGATTGCGTGGGGCAGAATCAGAACTTAATTCATGCGCCGAGCGCGTGGCGTGCGCTCATGTGGGTCGCCAGCGCGATCAATTCGCTCGGCTGGATCGGCTTGGAGCGGAAGGTGATCTCGAGCCCCACGTAGTCCTCTGCCGCCTCGGCGAGACCGCTCAACACCATCACGGGCAAACCCGTGCGGCGCTCCCACAGTCGCTTGACAAAGTGACAGCCTGACTCACCCGGCATGATGTGATCCGTGATGACCAGGGAGATGTCGTGCTTCTTGTCGTTGTCCAAAGCCGCAAACGCGGCCTCCGCAGAGTCAGCAGTAATCACCTGCAAGCCCGCTCCAGCCAGAATGGCTTTGCGGGTCAGAGCCTGTACCGGGTTATCGTCCACCACGAGTATCACGCGGTCATTTTCCTCACTGAAACAAAGTGACAGATGTACATTCGCCGGTCGCAGTTGCCTCGGTCAAGGTTGAATACAGCAAAAGTACCCGACGGCCAACATTACGAAAGCCCGGCGTGCGACCTTTGGATACCAAAGAAAAAGCGAATCGATGTTTCAGCCTCCCTGCCTGTGCACGCCGCTCTTCCGCATCGCCGCACCTACTGCGCGGGTGACCAGGCCCTTCGGCAGCGCGCGGGACAGCAGCACCATGGCGCGATTCGGAACGCCGGTGGTCACCATACTTTTGCCGCGGTCGAAGGCGCGCAGCGCCTCCCGCACCACCTGCGCACTGGTTTGCATGCGCGCCGGATGGCTGAAGGGCGTTTTGCCGGCAACCTCGAAGAAATTCGTCTGCGTGGAGCCCGGATTGACGGCCAGCACCTGCACACTTTTCGGCCGCGCCTCTTCCGCCAGCGCCAGCGAAAAGCTGACCACAAAGGCTTTCGTGGCCGCGTAGACGGCGCTATACGGCAGCGGCACAAATCCGGCCACGGAGGCCACGTTGATGATCGCGGGGCGCGGGGCCTTGGCCTGCCGCGCGCTTTCTGCCTGCGCCAAAAACAGATGCGAAAGCTCCACCAGCGCAGCGATGTTGAGATCGATCATCCGACGCTGCCGGGCGGCGTCAATCACGCCAAAGTCTCCGAAGGCGCCAAAGCCGGCGTTGTTGACTAATAGGGAGATGGGCGCGTTTTCGCGCTGCAGGCGCGCGAACAGCTCGGCCGGCGCGCCTGGTTCCGACAGGTCGAGCGCAATGACGCGCACATCCAGCTGCGGATCGTTGGCGGTGATCGAAGCGCGCACGGCGCTTAGCCGATCTTCCGACCGCGCTACCAGCACCAGCGGCCAGCCGCGGGCGGCCAGTTGGCGGGCGAACTCTTCGCCAATGCCGGAGCTGGCGCCGGTGATGAGCGCACGCGTGCCGGCCCTCATGGCCGCCGCCTGTGTTCGGTTGGTCTATGGCTCAAATTCCGCATTCCCGCAATCTGGCTGTAGTTTCGCGCGTAGCAAGGGAGGGCTTCGCGCGTCCCCGACATACTAACGCGATTCCTGCACGACCGTCTGGTCTGTTAGATGGCGCGCGTCAGGAGAAACGCCACCACCCCGGCGAAGAAAAGAATCCGGTATTGCAGACCGTGGGCGCGGTTTACCTCTGGCAGCAGGTCGGTACCCGCCACGTACAGCGCCACGCCTGCGGAGAGCGGCAGCCCGACGGCTACCAGGCCCGGCCAGACATAGATGACCGCCACGCCGGCGACCGTCGAAACCCCCAGCACCGTTGCCGCCAGAAACGCCGTGCGCGCGCCCCGCCCGCTGGCCAGCATAACGCTGGCAACGGTGAACCCCTCCGGCAGCTTGTGCAGCAGAATGCCGGCAAAGATCAGCCAGCCAAGCGCACTCGAAATGCGAAAGCCGCTGGCGATGGCAATGCCGTCAAAGAACGTATGCGCCGCCAGCCCGAACGTAATGGAGTAGGCCGTAGAGCGGCGCACCAGTTCCTCGGCATGCGTCTCCTCGCCGAAATGGAAATGCGCCACCAGCGTGTGCTCCAGCAGATGAATCAAGCAGAAGCCGGCCAAAAACCAGAGTGGCGCAGATCGCGGCGCGACCGTAAAGCTCTCAGGAATCATCTCGACCAGGGTGACCGAGACAAGAAAGCCCGCGCCAAAGGCGACAAATCCATGCAGGAAGCGGTCTGCGCGCATCCGCAGCAGCAGCAGGCCGCCGGCCATGTCCGCCAGTCCGGCGATCAGGCCCATCAGCAGAACCAGGCTGAACGATGCGTTCACGGGCGCTGCGCCTCCGCCTTTAGCCGCTGTGCCGGATGTGCATCACGTCGCCATCCTGCACAATGTAATCCTTGCCTTCCAGCCGCAGCGTACCTTTTGCGCGCGCCGCCGCTTCGGAGCCGGCTTCGAGCAGCGTGTCCCAGTGGATCGTCTCTGCACGGATAAAGTGCTTTTCGAGATCCGTATGGATCGCCCCGGCGGCATTCTGCGCGCGGGAGTTGACCGGGATGGTCCACGCCCGGCACTCATCCTCGCCAACCGTGAAGAACGAGATCAGGCCCAGCAGCTCATAGCTCTTGCGGATCAGCCGGTGCAGCCCGCTTTCCTTCAACCCATAGCTGCCAAGAAATTCGGCTGCTTCCTCTTCCGGCATCTCGGCCAGCTCCGCCTCCACCTTCCCGCAGATGGCTGTAGCCCCGGCGCCGGGCTGCCGCGCCACGTCTTCGAGACCGTACTTATTGACGGCATTCTCCAGGTCATCGCCGAGCGTCGCACTCTCTGAAATGTTCAGCACGTACAGCACCGGCTTCTGACTAAGGAACATGAAGCCGCGAATCAGCTTCTTTTCGTCCGCGCTCATCTCCATGGCGCGCAGCGGCTTTTCCTCTTCCAGATGCGGGCGGGCGCGCGTCAGCAATGCATGCTCGGCCTCAAGCTCCGGCGTGCGCTGCTTCTTCAGGTCTTTTTCCAGCCGCTCCATGCGCTTTTCAATCTGCGCCAGATCGCTCAGCATCAGGTCGAACTCAACGTCGCGAATCTCCTTCAGCGGATCGATCGGCCCGGTAAGCGGGATGGAGGGATCGTCAAACGCGCGGATGACGTGAATGAGCGCGTCCACGTTGCGCAGGCTGGCCAGCAGGTTCGGCTCCTTGAGCGACTCCTGCCCGATGGCGGCGACGTCGGCGTACTCCACGGTCGCAAAGACGGTCTTCTTCGGCTGGTAGAGCGCAGCCAGCTTTTCCAGCCGCTCGTCGGGCACGCGGGCCACACCCAGGTGGATCTCCTTGGGGTTCGAGTAGCCGCGGTCTTCCAGCCGGGCGCGGGTGAGGATTTTGAACAGCGATGTCTTGCCAACCTGCGGTCGGCCGATGATTC
>JAJXUS010000219.1 GCA_021782675.1 Acidobacteriota bacterium | reverse complement strand
GCTTCGACTGCGGCGCGGTGCTCTGGGTGTTTCTTGGGGAGATATTGCCCACCAGCATCCGTACGCAGGCGCAGAGCCTGGGGACCGCAATCAGCTGGCTGGTGAACGTCGGCATCTCATGGATCTTTCCGATCATCGCGCTACGGCACGCAGCCTCGCCCTTCTACTTCTTCGGCGTCATGATGGTGCTGCAGTTTGTGCTGGTGCTCGCCGTCTACCCGGAGACCAAGGGCGTTACGCTCGAACAGATGCAGCAGAAGCTTGGAATTCAATGAGTCTGCCTGCGAATTTGCCTGCAAACCAGAAGAGACAAACCATGCCAGACTCCAGCAATATTCGCGCTGCCCTGCTTCACCGGATCGCCACCTTGTCGTTCCGCCTGGGCAGCTTTACGCTCTCCTCCGGCGGCCACAGCGACTACTACATCGACTGCCGTACCACCACGCTCAGTGCCGAAGGCGGACGGCTCGCTGGGCTTGCGCTGTACGACGCCATCCGTCACGCCAGCCTGCGCCCGGCCGCGATTGGCGGCCTGACGATGGGTGCAGATCCGCTGGTCTCCAACACCACCAACGCCAGCGCCTGGGCGCATCTTGAGGACGCTGCGGCGCCGCTGATCGACGGCTTTCTGGTGCGCAAGGCAGAAAAGACGCACGGTGCCGGCCGCCGCGTGGAAGGCTTTTGCCAGCCCGGCGCAGCAGTCGTCATCGTCGATGATGTCTGCACCACAGGTGCCTCCACCATTCAGGCGATGCACGCAGCGCGCGATGCCGGCGTGCAGGTCGCCGGCGTCTTTTGCCTGGTGGACCGCGAAGAGCAGGGCGGCCGCGCCGCAGTCGAAGCAGTCGCGCAGGGCGCACCGTTCATCGCCCTGTTCACCGCGGGCGATGTTCGCGCCGCGCATCTTGCCGCCAAGGGCTAGAGAAATTTCGGAGGCTGCGGCCCGTGGAAAACTTTCGTTTGCGTGTCTTTCGCGCTGTGGCACATCACCTCAGCTTCAGCCGCGCGGCGGAAGATCTGCTGCTGACGCAGCCCGCGGTGACGCAACAGATCAAGGCCCTTGAAGATGAGTATGGCGTGCCCCTGTTTGACCGCAGCGGTGGCCGCATCACGCTGACGCCTGCCGGCCGCGCCCTGCTGCCCTACGCCGAAAAGCTGAAGACCATCTCCGATGAAGCGGCGACAGCGCTGAGTGCAGTGGTTGGGCGGCAAAGCGGCCCGCTCACTCTGGGCGCGTCGCAGACAGTGGCGCAATATGTGCTGCCTGGCATTATGGCCGCGTTTCTCAAGCAGTACCCGCTCGTCCGGATCGGCACAGTCAGCGGCAACACGGATGAGATTCTCGATGCAGTCGTGGCGCGCCGTGCCGACATTGCGCTGATCGAAGGCCCGCCGATGCGCAAAGACGTGCGCGTCGAGCCGTTCATGAGCGACGAAATGCTGCTGGTGGTGCCCGCCAGCCACGAGTGGGCAGACCGCGAAGTTTCCCTGGCCGAGCTCCAGCAGGCGCCGCTGCTGATGCGCGAACTGGGCTCCGGCTCCCGCCGGGTGGTGGAGAGCGCGCTTGTCAAAGCGGGTGTGCGCCGCAAACAGCTCCGCATCGCCTTCGAATTCGATTCGACGGAGGGCCTGTTGAGCGCTGTCGAGGTGGGGCTCGGCGTGACTTTCGTCTCGCGATGGGCGGTCCGCAACCACCTGGCGCTGGGCGTCTTGCGGCTGGCGCGCGTGCAGGGGCTGGAGCTGCACCGCATGTTTTCGCTCGCCTGTCCCGCCGGTCCGGAGCCGGGCGGCAATGCCGGCGCCTTCCGGCGCTTTCTGCTGGAGCAGGCGGTGGCCACTCCCCCGGCAAACTCCGCGAAACCACGCCGCGCCATCGCAACGCGCCGATAACTTTCCCTCATACCGCATTCGCATTTCTGCTTGGACGCGCAGGCCAGGTGGCCGCGAGACTAATGCAGGAGACGTACGATTGCGCTCAAAAAATATTTTCTTCCTCTGCATCATTCTGGCAGCCAGCGGCCTGGTTTCGCCCCCGTTGGCGCTGCTGGGCGGCCTGATCTACGGCCTCTCGGTGCCGCACCCTTATACGGTCGAAACACGCAGTCTCTCCCGCTTTCTGCTACAGGCCTCAGTCGTGCTGCTGGGCTTTGGCATGAATCTTCGAGAAGTGGTGCATGCCGGCCGCTCGGGATTTCTCTACACCGCCATCAGCATCACGTCCGTCATGATGGTGGGGCTCATCCTGGGCCGGCTGATGGGCGTCAGCAAAAACGCCTCCCTGCTCATCACCTGCGGTACGGCGATCTGCGGCGGCAGCGCCATCGCGGCCATGGCACCCATAACCTCCGCCAGCGATGAAGATGTTGCTGTCTCGATGGGCACGGTCTTCACGCTCAACTCCATCGCGCTGCTGATCTTTCCGCTGATCGGTTACGCACTGCACCTGACGCAGTCGCAGTTCGGCCTGTGGGCCGCGCTGGCGATTCACGACACCAGCTCCGTGGTAGGCGCCGCCGCCAAGTATGGACCGCTCGCGCTGGCCATCGGCACAACCGTCAAGCTGGCGCGGGCGCTCTGGATTGTTCCTCTGGCGCTGGGAACCGCCGCTGTCACGCGCAGCAAAGCACGCGTCAAGCTGCCTTGGTTCATCGTGTATTTCGTGGGCGCCGTCGCCATCAGCAGCTATGTTCCGCTGCATTCGCTTCTTTACAAGTCACTCAGCCACCTGGGCGAGCAGGGACTGACGGTCACACTCTTTCTCATCGGCACTGGACTGTCGCGCGAGACACTGCGCCGCGTCGGCGTGCGCCCGCTGGTGCAGGGCGTGCTGCTCTGGATCGGCATCGGCACCCTCTCTCTGCTGGCCATTCGCGCCGGCTGGATCGCTATTTAGGCGCGCCGCAACTGCGACCGGATTTCTTCCGATGCCTCAGGTCTCATGACGAGAGCTGGTTTTTTTTGCGCGGAGGCTCGCGGCGATTCTGCGCGTGAGTTCTGCAAATAAATACTCCGAGAACAATCAGAGCCCTGGCTTTCCCGGCATTTCTCATCCAATTTTTTATCTGGCATCCTGGATGGCGCAAATCGCATCCTAAGCCTCAGGACAAATACGCTAGGTACATGAGGTCGCAAAAGTTTTTGCACGCCAACCGCCACAGAACGCGAACCTCTCATTCGACTTGCAACCGGATGCTTTCCCGAAGATGAATGCGTGGCGCCCTGCCACGCCGGGTTCCTTCAATCAGCTTTTATCTGTACGCGTCTAACTGTCTTGGACAACGACACAATTTCACAACGAACGTACACGCGATCCGTTCCCGTGTACGGTGAGGACACTGGATGAAATTGAAAGCACTATTCCTCCTCCTTGCGGCCAGCGCAGCTCTGAGCTTCCCGTTCTTCACCCCACCCCCTGCTGTTGCACAGACGATCACCGGCACCGTTCGCGGACGCATCGCCGACCCAAGCGGCGCCGCAGTCCCCGGAGCATCCATCACCGTCACCAACATTGATACAGGCGTCACCACCAAGGCCGTCACCGACGGTTCGGGGGTGTACAACATCCAGTTTTTGCCCATCGGACCCTATCAGCTCTCGGCCACCGCGAAGGGATTTTCCACCAGCAACGTCGGCCCCTTCAGTCTGCAGATCGATCAGACGCAGAACTACAACCTCACCCTGAAGGTCGGAAAAGCGAGCACCACTGTGAAAGTCAGCGGCGCCAGTGCGCCCTTGTTGAACACGGAAAATGCAACGCTTGGAACGACGCTCACCTCGAATACGCTTTCAACGATGCCGCTGAACGGCAGAAATTTTTCTTCGGCCACACTGTTCCTGCCGGGCGCAGTCTCCACGACGCCCACCGGCTTTATCGGCAGCAATGGCGGGTCCGGCACAAGCGACGGTACGGAACGCGACACCAATGCATCCGGCGTCCCGTCATTTAATGGAAACCGCCAGCAGACGAACAATTACATCCTCGATGGCGTCGAGATCAATGAAACCGTCAACAACACCATCGGTTACAACCCTGCGCCGGATTCTTTACAGCAGATGCGCGTGATCACCGGCAATGCCGATGCTGAATATGGCAATGTGAATGGCGGTGAAATTATCGCGGTAACAAAGGGTGGCACCAATCACCTGCACGGCAGCGCGTATGAGTATCTGGAGAGCGAGGTGCTCGACGCAAACACTTGGGCGAACAACTTCGCCGGCGCACAAAAAAACAGCTATACGCAGAACATGTTTGGCGCCACTGTCGGCGGCCCCTTCAAGCGGAACAAGCTGTTCTTTTTTGGCGACTATGAAGGATTGCAGTATCACACAGGCGGCCAGGGAACAGCCAGCGTCGCCACTGGCGCCATGCGCAAGGGGGACTTTTCACAGGTTCTGTCGGTCAAAGGCGTACAGCTGTACAACACCCAGAACGGCTTTCAGCCATACGCGAATAATCAGATTCCTGTCGTCAGTCCAGTAGCAAAATTTCTCTTTGCACATCCCGATGTCTATCCGCTGCCCAACAAGGCTCCCACGGACGGACTGGCGCAGAACAACTACCTGGGCTACACCAAGGCATTCCAGAAAAACAACCAGGGCGATGTTCGCATCGACTATCACCTCAGCTCCAACGACAGCATTATGGGCCGCTATTCGATCGGCGATGCGTATGACGATCTGTCCCACGCCGTGCTGCCCATCTTCTTTCCGACCGGGAACGATTATCCGTTCCAAAGCTTTGTAATCAACGAAGTGCACACCTTTTCTGCCGCGCTGGTGAATGAATTCCGCGCTGGCTTCTCGCGTGTCCGCTGGATCCAGGGAGAGCCGACGGAT
>JAJXUS010000218.1 GCA_021782675.1 Acidobacteriota bacterium | reverse complement strand
AGGTGTTTGCGCAGTATATGCAGCAGCATCCGGCTGACCCGATGGGACCCGTATCGGACGCGGCGGCGTATCTCTTTTCAGAATTCCATCGCACCGGCGTTCTGGACGTCGGGCTGTTCACCAACGACAACAACTACCTGAGCCACAAAAAAGACAAGCTGGACCCTACTCTGAAAGCGTCCTTCGACGCTGCGCTGGACAAGGCGGATCATCTGGCCGACGCGGCTTTGAGCAAAAATCCAAACGACGCTAACGCACTCTTTGCGAAGACGCTGGTTTACGGATTGCACGCAGACTATGCGTCGCTGCTGGAGCGCAAGGATATTACGGGGTTCGAATACACAAAAACAGCTAGCCTGTACGCCCACCGGCTGCTGGCGCTGGAGCCCCATGCCTATGACGCCTATCTTGCCGTTGGTCTGGAAAATTACATTCTGGGGCTGAAGCCGGCGCCGGTGCGGTGGCTGCTGCAGATGGCCGGCGGCGAGACCAACAAGGACGTCGGGGAGCATGACGTTACGCTGGCGGCCACCGAGGGCCACTATCTGGCGCCACTGGCCAAGCTGCTGCTGGCGGTTGCGGCGGTGCGGGATAAGGACAAGACCAAAGCGCGCGAGCTGCTGTCCTCACTGGCGAAGCAGTTTCCAGGGAACCCGCTCTATGCGCGGCAGCTCGCAAGGCTGGGATGACTGCGGTGCGGGTCAGGAGAAACAAATGGCCGCAATTCAACGACGCGCTGGAGTCGTATTTGCGTCGTTCGGCGCGGAAGGGTTGATCTCGCCCTTTTTCGTCTCTGGCGTGGGGCTTTGGACAATCGTGTCTCCGGGACCGGCGGTCGCCGGGTTGCTGCCGTCGTAGCCTGACGGCTGGACGGCGTGGCGGCGCGTCTCTGGCTGGTTTTCCACCTTGCTGCTGTCACTATGCGTCTCTGGCATGGAGTCCCCCCCTCGGTGATTCCCTAAGGTGGATGCAGGAAGCTGACAGCGGGATGGGCTGTTGGGGGCTCGATCGGCAAATTGCCGTCAGGTCCGCTAGCGATGGGGAATCAGTTCGACCAGCAGCCAAAGATTCAGCCCGGCGATGAAGAAGGCGGCCGTCCAGGCAACATACCGCAACGCCGCGCCGTTTGCGAACTCGCCCATCATCCGGCGGTTTCCCGTGAAGGCGACCAGCGGGAAGACGGCAAAACTAAGCTGCATGCTGAGGATTACCTGGCTCAGCAGCAGGAGGTTTGCGGTGCCGCGTTCACCCCACACGGCCACGACAACGATGGTGGGCAGGATGGCGAGACCGCGCGTAATCAGCCGCCGTTGCCAGCCCGGCAGGCGCAGGTCCAGAAAGCCTTCCATGACCACCTGTCCGGCCAGCGTACCCGTCAGCGTGGAGTTCTGCCCGGAGGCGAGCAGTGCCACGGCGAACATCGTGCTGGCGCCGGCCACACCGAGCAGCGGCGTCAGCAGCTTATAGGCATCTCCGATCTCGGCGACCTGCGTGTAGCCGGAGTGGTGAAAGACCGCCGCGGCCACGACCAGGATGGCCGCATTCACAAACAAGGCCATCGTCAGGGCCACCGTTGCATCCAGGCTGCCCATGCGGATCGCCTCGCGCTTGCCGGCCGGTGTGCGGGGATAATCGCGGGTCTGCACGATGGAAGAGTGCAGGTAAAGGTTGTGCGGCATCACCGTAGCGCCCAGAATGCTGATGGCGATATAGAGCATTGCCGGATCGAGCAGCATGGCGCGTGACGGCATGAACAGGTGATAGCCAATGGAGGGCCAATGCGGATGCGAGAAGGCGATCTCCAAGGCAAACAGCACGCTGATTGTGGCGATCAGCACGATGACGAACGCCTCCAGCCAGCGGAAGCCGCGGCGTTGCAGCGCCAGGATCAGGAGCACATCGAGCCCGGTGATGAGGACACCGGCGAGAAGCGGAATGCCGAAGAGAAGTTGCAGCGCAATGGCGGACCCGATCACCTCCGCCAGATCGCAGGCGGCAATCGCGACTTCGGCGAAGACCCAGAGGACGAAGTTGGTGCGGCGCCCGTACTGCTGCCGGCAGGCCTGCGCCAGGTCGATCTCCGCTGCGACGCCCAGTTTGACGGCTAGCGTCTGCAGCAGGATGGCGAGCAAGTTGGACGCCATGACTGCGAACAGCAGCGTGTAGCCGAACCGGGAGCCGGCAGCCAGATCGGTGGCCCAATTGCCGGGGTCCATATAGCCGACGGAGATGAGAAAACCGGGGCCGGCAAATGCCAGCGCCCGCCGCCAGAACTGTGGCGACCGTGAGACTGGTATGGAAGCGAAGACACTGGGAAGCGACCGCCGTTTGGGCTCAATCTCCGGGAGGGTGGCGCGGTCCGGCATCGGTCAAGCGGCTCCTACGCCAGTATGCCACAGAGTTAACCGCAGTTAACAATCGCCGCGGGCTGGGTCGATTTCTCGGGGACGCGCCGGACGTAGATCTTTTCAGCTGCGGGGCGCAGCAGCGCGGTCGTGCCGGATGGAGTCTCGATGGAGAGGGTTCCATTCTGGCTGCGGGTTCGCACCCGGATTGGGGCGTGGGGCGCGAGACCGCGACGATGCAGCAGGAGCAGCAGCTCGGGGTCTCTCTCATGCAGGCTGACGATTTGCAGCGGGGTATTCAGGTCGGCGTCGAACAGGGGGACGAGTCCCCGCTTGCGCATACGTGCCGGGCTTTCCGGCAGAACAAAATTGCCGTGCGGGCAGGCCTCGGTCTCGCCCAGCCGTTCAATCAGGCTTGCTTCAAAGGCGGGAGACACGGCATGCTCCAGGCGCTCTGCTTCGTCGTGGACCCGGTACCAGGGCATGCCAAAGATCTCCGACAGCATGCGTTCGATCAGGTAGTGACGGCGCGCCGTGCGGTAGGCTGTCTGCCGGCCCTTGCGCGTCAGGCCAACGATACCACCGGTTTTCACCGCCACGTAGCCATCCCGCTTCAGGCGGCGCAGCGCCATGGTGACGGCCGGGGCAGACACCCCCAGCCAATGGGCGAGCGTGGAAGAGATCACCGTCTGGCCTTCCGATTGTGCCTCCAGAATAGCCTTGAGGTAATCCTCTTTCGAAATGGTGATGGGAGCCTTCACCGCGCATTCGGATTGTAAACGTTGCAACGGGGAAAGCGGATTCGTTCCATATATCATCGTGGAAAGACTGCCGCGATCCTCCGGCCCTGTACTCTACTTTCCGGCCAGCGCGTGAGGGACTTTGCGAAGGAAGAAGCACACCCAACTGTTGAGCCAACTGCTGCTTGTGCCGGTGGCAGCCCTGGTGCTGCTGGCCGCTGTGTTGGGCAGTTTAATCGCCGGCCTGCAGCAGGACGCGGAGCGCGTCGACCAGGCCGACCAGATCCTTGCAAACATCAATCGGTTGCAGTCTTTGATGGTGGACGAAGAAACCGCGGTCCGCGGCTACTTTCTGACGCACAAGGTTTCTTTTCTTGATCCCTATAACCATGCCCGGCTGGTTTTGCCGCAGGTCTTCGATACCACTCTTGCATTATCGGGCGACCAGCCGGAGGTAAAGGCCCGGCTGGTGGCGATGCGTCAGGACTACCGGGTGTGGCAGCGCATGACGGCGGCAGAGGTCGAGCATCAGGCGCCGGTTGATCTGGGGGCGCGCAAGTCGCAGATGGACGGCCTGCGCAGCGAAACGAGAGAGATATTGCTTGCGGAGCAGTCGCATCGCACGCGCGCTTCGGTCGTTGCGCATCGCCTGGGCGCGGTCGCGCGCTGGAGTATCGTCGGCCTCTTACTCCTGATAGCGGCGGTGCTTACTTACTGGATCGTTCGCACGTATCTCCGGATTTCATCGCTGTATGAAGGCGAACTGATGGAGGCCGATCGGCAGCGTCGCATGGTGGTGGAGCGCGAGGAGTGGCTGCACACGACGCTCCACAGCATTGGCGACGGGGTAATTGCGTGCGATGCGGAGGGTGCCATTACCTTGATGAATCCCGTTGCGCAGCAGCTGACTGGCTGGAGCGAGGAAGAAGCCAAAGGCCGGCCGCTTCCGGAGGTGTTCCACATCGTGAATGAGCACACGCGCCTGCCGGTGGAGAGCCCTGTGCAGCGGGTCATGCAGACCGGCACTATCGTGGGGCTGGCAAATCACACGCTGCTGCTGCACCGCAACGGCTATGAGGCCTGCATTGAGGACAGCGCGGCTCCCTTGCGGAATACGGAGGGAGAGATCTCCGGCGTTGTGCTGGTGTTTCGCGACGGCACCGAGCGCCGCAGTTCGCAGAAGGCTTTAATGCGGGCTGAAAAGCTGGCCGCGGCGGGCAAGCTGGCTGCCTCCATCGCGCATGAGGTCAATAATCCGCTGGAAGGGTTGACCAATCTGCTGTATCTGGCCGGGCAAGGGAAAGACCTGGCCGAAGTGCAACATTGGCTCGCGCAGGCCCAGGCTGTCGTCAATCGTCTGAGCCACATTACCCGGCGGACACTCGGCTTTTACCGCGAAAGTGCGCGTGCTTCCATCTACCGTCCTGCGGAGGTGGTCGAAGAGGTTCTGGCGTTTTATGTCCCGGAGGCGCTGTCGAAGAACGTTCGCCTGGAGGCGCAGATTCGCACGCAGCGCGAGACCTGGGGCGTCCCAGGGGAATTGCGACAGGTGCTCTCCAACCTATTAACGAACAGCCTGGATGCTATGCCCGGCGGCGGGCTGATCTGTCTCTCCATCAGCGATACGCTGGCCTTCGGAGATCGTCAGCGAGAGGGTGTCCGCATCGTGGTAGCCGACACTGGCAGCGGAATTCCCGCGGCGCTGCTTCGCCGCGTCTTTGAACCTTTCTTCACCACCAAGGTGGAGACGG
>JAJXUS010000217.1 GCA_021782675.1 Acidobacteriota bacterium | reverse complement strand
TCTCGCCCTGCGCGCTCTCTGCTGCGCGTCGCAATCCGGCCACTTGCGCCGTAGCGATCATCGCCAACACAATCGCCTTGCCCTCGCGCATGAGCGGCTTAACAGGAACAAAGAAGGATGGAATGGGCCACTCGAAGACAGTCACGAGACGTTTGATCCATGCGTCGCCCGCTGCGATGAGTTCACCAAAGTCAAATGCGTGCTCGTACGTGTCGAAAGCAATCGTCACCTGCGTCCAGTCCACTGCGGGTGTAAGGGCAAACCATACCCGCGCCAATATGCCGTTGGTGCCCCAGGCATGCAGGATCTCGTGCACCGTTGCGCCTTCATGCAGCACAACCCTGGGCTCCGCTTCCATGGTCACGACCTCGAAGGCGCGCACGGTGTCAAAGTCGCGCAGGCCGCCGTGGCGAACGGATCCAATGCCGCCCGAGCCACCAGCCAGAAATCCACCTACAGACGCTTTGACCAGCGTCGATGGATACATGCGCAACTCCCATCCCTGCTTGCGCGCCTCCATCTCCAGCGCGCCAAGGCGCAGGCCCGGTTCGCACACTGCGATACCATCCGGCGTGATCTCTTCGAGCTTGTCCATCAGGGACAGGTCGAGCACGATGCCGCCCTGCAGCGGTACACACTGGCCATAATTTCCCGTGCCCGCACCGCGTACTGTGACTGGAATGTCTGCACCGTACGCAAAGCGCAGGATCGCCAGCATCTCTTCGCGATTCACCGGCTGAACCGCAACTTCACCGACCTTATCTTCAAGTTGGGGGCGCAGTACGGGCGAATACCAATAGAAATCATGCGAGAGGCGATCCAGCACGGCAGGCGCCGTCAGCACACGAGCCGCATCGCCCACGATAGAAGACAACTCTGCGGCGATTCCGTTCACCATGCGATCTACCCTTCGTTGAACACTGCTGATTGAAAGACGCCTACTTGCGTTTGCGTGTCGACCAACGGCGAAACGCTTTCAACATATTCGGGTGAGTAAACAGCGCGTAGCACTCGTTGCGGAGGATCGGCCCGTCCACAATGCAATGCATGTCGCTGCGCGCCGCCACTTCCGCTGCGGGGATTTGAATTTGAGTGCAATGCCGGTTGGCATCCTGGATAGTCGCACCAAAAACGACGCGATCTACGCCAGACCACAGCGCAACGCTCATGCACATGGGGCAGGGCTCACACGTGGTGTAGAGCGTGTAGCCCGCCAGGGAAAGCCGCTTGAGCCGCTTTGCGGCCAGGCGAATTGCACGAACCTCGGCATGGGCGCTCGGATCCGATTCGCCGGCTACATTGTTCAGCGCATGCAGCAATGCCTCCCCTGACGTCGTGTGGATGACAGACGCTCCAAACGGCCGCGGGCGCGCCGTGCGCATCGACCTCGCCGTGAAGGCGACGAGCGCAATCATACGCTGCTCATCTCGATCAAGGGTCGATTGGCGCCGCCGTTCGGGGCGAGGCGAGGTGGCAGGAACAACTCCCATACTCGAAATTAGCATGTCCGCACTTCGTCGGGTTCGACAAAATGAGCCGCACTTATACCGTCTTTATACGGTTGAGATTGCAGACTCGCGATTGCGCTTAGAATCGCTCTATGAGTTCAGTCGAATGGGCCGTCCACGGCCTGCGAACAGCGCTTGCGAATGGTCTTGCGACTCCGACCGAGTTGGCGCAGCAGGCCTTGGCGCGGTCCAATCGAAATGCCGGGCGCAACACGTATCTTTGGCAGAGTTCTGCGTGGACCATGGCTGAAGCAACACGCATGGAGGCCATGCCGCATGGGCAAGGCGGCGCGTTTGGCGATGGCCGCGGCAATCTCTGGGGCCTGCCTATTTCAGTGAAGGATTGCTTCGATCTGGCCGGCGCGCCCACCAGTTGCGGGGTGCGCCTCTACCGCGATCTTCATGGCGCTGCGGCGCATGACTCATGGCTTGTTGAGCAGCTCCGCTCCGCAGGCGCCGTGATCATCGGCAAGACGCATCTGCATCCGGTGGCGTATGGCATCACCGGCGAGAATCCCGAGTTCGGCGATTGCGAACAGCCGAGTGAGCCCGGTGCGCTCACCGGCGGGTCGTCGAGCGGCGCGGCGGCAAGCGTGCTGGAGAACTCCGCCGTCGCGGCCGTTGGTACGGACACCGGCGGATCGATCCGTGTTCCTGCTGCGCTCTGCGGACTTGCCGGGTATCGCGCTACGCTCGGCCGAGGGAACTGGCGCGGGGCCGCGCATCTTGCACCATCGTTCGACACCATGGGCTGGCTTTTCCGTGATCTCGAAGACGCTCCGCTCCTGGCTGCGCCATTTGCGACCGTAAAACCCGCCGCGTTGCACCGCTTTACACGCTTCGCTGTGCTGGAAGATCGTTTCTTGCACGATTGCGACCCTGCAGCTATCGCGAGTCTGCATCAGTTTGCCCGGCAGTTGGAAGTCATGGGTCTGCGCCGCTCAACCTTTTCGGCACCAGAATGGAACGGTGCTTTCAGCATCTTCGCGCCGATCCAGGCGTGGGAGGCGGCCCGGATTCATGCGGGCCATTACGAGCAGTTTCAGGCGGCCATTCGCGAGCGGCTGGAGTGGGGTGCGCATATCGCTGACGCTGAGCTCGCCACTCTGCGCCAGCGCCACATGGAATTCTGCGAGCGGATGGATGCGCTCTTCGCCGAACATGAGCTGCTGCTCCTGCCTGCTTCGCCCGTTGTGCGACTGGCAGCCGGCGCTGATCATAGCCAGACACGAAGCCGCCTGCTGCGCTACACAACACCCTTCAGCCTTGGCGGCGTACCCGTTGTCACCGTACCCTGCGCAGCGGGCGGCGTACAGGTGGCTGCATCGCGCGGCATGGATGAGTCTCTCCTTCAACTTGCAGCGCAGATTGGCGCGTACAGAAAGGACGCCGTCCTGAAGGACATCTCGTGATACCGTTCCATTCAAGCACTCCACCTTTGTGAGGCGTATCTTGCGATTCACCGCTCTCTTCGCACTCTCACTTGTTGCCGCGCTTGCCGCCTTCGCCACGGGCTGCCGCAGTCACTCTTCCGCGCCTGTCAGCGGACTTACGCCGGTTCGCCTTCAACTCGACTGGTATCCGCAGCCCGAGCACGGTGGGTTTTACGCGGCGCTGCTGAAGGGGTACTACAAAGCAGAAGGCCTTGACGTCACGCTTTTGCCCCTGCCGCAGTACGGCAGTGTCGCCCAACTCATTGCTACAGGCAAGGCCGAGGTCGGGCTTGGATCGAGCGATCAGATTCTGGAATGGGATTCCAACGGATTGCCCTTAGTGGCCGTAGCCGCCACGATGCAGCACGACCCTCAGGCCATCATGGTGCACAAAGATTCGCGCATCCGCGACTTCAAAGATCTGGAGGGCCGCACCATCGCCGCGCAAACCGGCGCAACCTGGCTTAAATATGTGCTGCTGCGCTATAACCTGCATCAGGTGCAACAGGTTCCCTCCACACTCTCCATCGCCAACTTTCTGGCTGATCCCGGTTACGTGCAGCAAGTCTTCGTCACCAGCGAGCCCTTCTATGCGCAGCGGGCCGGCGTCCAGGTGCGCACGCTGCTGATCAGTTCGTCAGGTTACGACCCGTACCGCGTGCAATTCACCACGCGCGAATTTGCCGCGCAGCACGCTGACGTTGTCACAAAGTTCGTCCTGGCCAGCATCCGTGGTTGGGAGGACTACCTGCGGGATCCTGCCGCAACCAACGCCTACCTGCTCAAGCTCAATCCGGCTTTGGACCCCGCGCAGGAGGCCTATACCGCACAGGCGCTGCGCGACGGTGCATTCATCACGGATGCGAACGCTGCGCAGCCACAGACCGGCACAATGAACGGCGCTCGATGGCAAAGTGAGTACGAACAGTTGAAGTCGCTGGGCGTCCTCAAGGGACCGCTTGATCCCTCCACCGCCTACTCTCTCGCCTTTGCCCGGTGATCGCAGCTCCGTGTCCCGGCGCTAGATCTGTGAGGCTTGCAGGGGACTCAGAATCAGATTGGTGATGTTGTCGACGATCGGTTCAAATCCAAAACGCGGCTCGGCGGAAAGCTTCTTCCACGCGGGATCGTTGCGAAACACTTCCCACTTTGCTTCCAGCTCGGCCATGTCAGTGAAGCTCAGCATGTAAGTCAGGTTGGGCATGCGCGTGCCGATCAGCGTATCGCCGAAGAACACCGGGTGAAATCCCGCCGCCTGGAATATCTCAAACTCGCCGGAGTGGAACATCTCCACCTTACGCACATGGTCGCGGTCGCTGGGGCTCTCGTAGGTCCGCAGTTGGAAGATCCGCTTCCCTTTTGTTGGGGCTGCGGCAGGCGGCGTCAACTTTGGCCAGCCCTTGAACGCCTCCAGCAGCGAAATCTCCACACGCTCGAAAGCCGGCGAACTCGCCGGAGCGCTCCAAAAGGGCTCAGCCGCACGCAAAAACTCCGCATCATCCTGAAGCCGAAAATCCAGCTCCACCAGCGTACCCGCTTGCGCCGCGGGAATCAGCACGTAATAAGCGGGAGTCTGCGGCCCAATCTCGAGCCGGAAGGCGCCCACCGGCCCCATGCCCCGCCGCACCAGCGCCGGGATCAGCGCATTGTTCAGATAGTCTTCCGTCAGCTTCAACTGCGGTCCGGACCGCAATGCATAACGCCGGATCTGGTAGAACTCTCGCGACTGGGCGGCGGGTGCCTGCGCCTCGGCGGAACGCATTGCGGCAACAGCGGTCGAGGCAAGAGTTGCGGCAAGAAACTGGCGGCGATGCATCACGAACCCCCGATTGCGTCTCAACGCAACAATCGCATCTTACCGCATGGCGCGGTGCAGGCAGATGGTCCGACCAGTTGGCGTCGCACC
>JAJXUS010000216.1 GCA_021782675.1 Acidobacteriota bacterium | reverse complement strand
ACTTAATTCGCTTAATTCGCTTAATTCGCAATCCGCATCTCGCGCCCCGACGAAACGCCCGCAGAGGCCCGAGCACCGGCGGAAGCGTCCCCGGAGCGGCACTTAATTCGCTTAATTCGCTTATTTCGCAGCCGGACAGCTTTCGGGCCGAAAGGAGCTGCCGGAACTCCAGGCCGGAATCGCCAGTTCAGGGAAGCGCCAAACCCGACTTTTAATCAGAGGGGGTACAAAAGTGGGCACAGTCGCGATGACAAGAAAATGCCATTCCCATATAAACCATTGATTCTAAATGGCGGGCGAGGCGGGAGTCGAACCCACAACCCCCGGCTTAGAAGGCCGGTGCTCTATCCGGTTGAGCTACTCGCCCGTGCGGGCACACGCCCATTGTAGCTTCCGGAGGAGCAGTCACTCGCGAAGGCCGCTCTAACTGTTCGAATCGTCCGTCGTCCCGGTGCCCTGATGGTTCAGCGTGACGCCCATCCGATCGGCCACGGCCTCTTCCATCTTGTCGGCCACTTCTTCGGCAATCGGCGTGGCGCCCTGGCCAAACTTCTCCGTGGCCATCTCTACCGCCTTCTCTTTCGCAGAGTCCAAAATGCCTTCCAGGTCGAAATTCATGGCGTGTCCTCCCCGACGGGTTTATCTTCCCTGCACTCTACGGCGAAATGATGAATTCGGCAATTGGAGGCCGACGACCCCGTGATTTGAGATACTTTCTGCGGCCCTGCGCTTCGGCGCCGGATCACCGACCTACGCATGGGAGATCCCTTGAAGCGAATCGTCACCGCGGCCATCCTCATCCCGCTGGTTCTGGCCCTTATCCTGTTCGGCCCGCTCTGGCTTCTTATGCTGGCCGCCTGGGCTGTGGCGGAGCTGGCGCTGCAGGAGTATCTGATGCTGGCCGGCATTGCCGGCGCGGGGAGCCTGCGCCGTGCCGTCATGCTGTGCTGCACCTTTCTGTTTCTCGTGGCGTACTGGTTTCCGCTGCTGCTGCTTGCAGGCTATGGCGTCTGCGCGGCCGCTCTTTTTATGCTCGCCGCCGCCACGCTGCCCATCGACCGCGTACTGCGGGATACGGCGGCAGCGGTGTTCGGCCTGGTCTATATCGGACTCCCTATGATCTTCGCCGCCCTGCTGACGACGCGTGAGAATGGCACGGCCCAGCTGCTGTTTGCGCTGCTCGTTGTCTGGACGGGCGACATCGCCGCGCTATACGCTGGCCGCGCGCTGGGGCGGCATCGCATGGCGCCCGTTCTCAGTCCGAAGAAGACCTGGGAGGGTGCGATCGGCTCGGTCGCCGGTGCGGTCGCAATCGGGCTGGCCCTGGTGTGGCTGGCCGGGCACATTACCCATCACGGAGTCGTGGTTTTGTCCTACGCCCAGCCGTGGTGGTATTGGGCGGTGCTCGCCATTGTGCTGAATGCGGCCGCCCAGATCGGCGACCTGCTGGAGTCCGCCATCAAGCGTGGCGCCGGCATCAAGGATTCGGGCTCCATTCTGCCCGGACACGGCGGCGTGCTGGATCGCATTGACGCCATGCTGCTGGCCATTCCGGTGCTGTGGTACGCTCTGGTGTTCCGTCAACCCTTTTAATCTGTTGCAAGGGAAATGATTTGAAGAGACTTGCCATCCTCGGCTCGACCGGGTCCATCGGACAGAGCACGCTGCGGATCGTTGAGCAATATCCGGACCGGTTCGCGGTGGCCAGCCTGGCCGCTGGCCGCAACGTGGACGAAGCGGTTGCCCAGGCGACACGCTGGCGGCCGACCGTGCTTTCCGTTGCCCAGGAGCAGGACGCAGACATTGTGCGCACGCGCCTGCGCGCTGCCGGTGTCTCCGGTGTAGAGGTGGTCCACGGCACAGAGGGAACGGTCCGCGCCGCCACGTTGCCGGAAGCCGACTTTGTTGTCAGCGCAATCGTCGGCGTGGCCGGCCTGGAGGCGACGCATGCCGGCATCTGTGCCGGCAAGACCACCGGCCTGGCCAATAAAGAATGCCTGGTGGCGGCGGGCGAAATTCTGATGCGCGAGGCCCGGCAGCGCGGCGTGACGCTGCTACCGATTGACAGCGAGCACAATGCCATCCATCAGTGCATGCGCGGGGGTACGGCGCAGGAGGTGCGTTCCATCTGGCTGACGGCGTCCGGCGGTCCGTTCCGCACGCTGCCGCTCGATCAGTTTGAACAGATTACCGTGGCGCGGGCGCTGAAACATCCCACCTGGGTCATGGGCCAGCGGATCACGATTGACTCCGCGACCATGCTGAACAAGGGTCTCGAGATCATTGAAGCCTGCCGGCTGTTCGAGTTGCCGCCGCAGCAGGTGCGTGTCACGGTGCATCCTCAGTCCACCGTCCACTCGCTGGTGGAGTTTCGGGACGGCAGCATTCTGGCGCAGCTCTCCGTCACCGATATGCGGCTGCCGATCCTCTACGCGCTGACCTGGCCGGAGCGGATCGAGTCCGGTCTGACCTTCGACATGGAGGCGCTTCGGGATCTGCAGTTCTTCCCGCCGGACTTCGCGCGGTTCCCCTGCCTGCGGCTGGCGTATGAAGCAGCAGAACGCGGCGGCGCCCATTGTATTGCGCTGAATGCTGCCGATGAGGTCGCCGTGGATGCCTTTCTGTCGGGTCAAATCTCTTTTCCGGGCATCCCGCGTACAATTGAGGCAGTTCTCGAGCGGACCGTGGAAGACCACCCGACGGCCATCGCCGAGGTGCTTGCGGCCGATGCCCGAGCCCGGACTATGGCCCGCGAACTTCTTGCCGTCGGTCAGTCGCATCGTGTCGATCAGGAACGGACCCCCTAATCTTTCATGACATTTTTTCTGGTAAGCCTCGTCTCCATGCTGGTCGTGCTGGGATTTCTCGTCCTGGTCCACGAGTTCGGCCATTTTGCCGTCGCCAAAGCCTGCGGCGTGCGCGTCGAGGTCTTCTCGATCGGCTTCGGCAAACGCCTGTTCGGGTTTCGCCTGGGTGACACGGACTATCGCCTGAGCGTGCTGCCGCTGGGCGGCTACGTAAAAATGGCGGGCGAGTTCGGCGGCGATGGCACGGTTCCGTTGAGCGGCGCCTCTGTTCTGGGCGACGGGCAAAGCGCTGAGAACCTGAATGCAAAGCCCCGCTGGCAGCGCATCCTGATCGCCTGCGCCGGTCCGGCAGCAAATTTTCTGCTGGCCTTAGTGCTGATGACCCTGGTCTATATGGGTCACAACGTGGTTCCTGACTTCCTCAGCCAGCCCGCAGTGATCGATTACGTGCTCCCCGGCTCTCCGGCAGCTACCGCCGGACTGAAACCGGGCGATCGCATCGTAAAGTTCGACGGCGTCGAAAATCCGACGTGGCAGCAGACCTATATCCACGCGGTACTGAATCTGAATCGCGTCGCGCCGATGGTCGTCGAGCGGAATGGCGTTCGCACCGACATCGCCTTGCCGCTGCACGCCCCCGCCGATCCGGACAATTTCACGCTTCAGGATGTCGGTTTCACTGCCGTTGAGCAGCACAGTCCGCTAAAAGTTGCGGTGGTGGAGCCGGGGATGCCGGGCGCGAAGGCCGGCCTGAGCGCGGGCGATGAGATTGTCGCCATCGACGGCCATCCCATGCATGCGCTGGCTTCCATGATTCTCTTTCTGCAGCAGGATGACGGCCGCCCTGTTTCGATGAGCATCCTGCGCAACGGTCAGCCGATGACGCTGCAGATCACGCCGGAGAAGATGGCCGGCCCGGACGGCTCGGCGTACAAGATCGGATTCGGTACCGACGCCCCGCCCTCGCACATCGAGCGCCTCTCGCTGCCCAGCGCCTTTGTGCACTCCGTGCATGACAACATCAAGGGCTCCACGCTGATCCTCGAAGTGCTCCACCGCATCGTCACCAACCGCATGTCCGTGCGCACGCTAAGCGGGCCAGTCGGCATTGCGCGGGAGACAGGCCACATCGTCGCGCTGCCGGGCTGGGCGCCGCTGATGAGCGAAACCGCCACCATCAGCCTGAACCTCGGTATCCTGAACCTGCTGCCGATTCCCATCCTGGACGGAGGAGTGATCCTGTTCCTGCTGATCGAGTCAGTGATGCGGCGCGACCTGAATGAGAAGTTCAAGGAGCGGGTCTATCAGATGGCCTTCGTGTTCCTGATCCTGATGACGGTCTTCGCGCTGGTCAATGACCTGTCGAAGATTCCGTCGATTGCGCGTCTGAAGTTATAGCGCGGCGCCGCGGACCCTGGAAGGCGCGCCGCTACAGCGCGCCTTCTTCCACCAGTTGCTCCTCTTCGGCCTCCGACGCTTTGGCAATCTTGCCAAGCGATACATGCTCCGCGCGCGCAAAGATCAGCCCGGCGGGAATCACGCTCAAAAATGTGGCGATGTAAAGCGTGAGCGCGCAGGCCGTCGCGGCCTCCGGTCCTACTCCGAGAATGCCGGTCAGCACATAAATAATGGCGACCTGCGAGCCGCCGCCAATCGCAGGCAGCTGCACAAAGGAACCGAACAGGCTTCCGGCCATCAACAGTATCGTCTGCGCCGCCGGGATGCTGGCAAGCTGCGGCAGCCGGAACGAATGCACCACCGCGACATACGCCATCGCGATCAGCCCCCAGGTGAGGAAGGAGTACACCAGCACCAGCAGCAGATCGGCGAAGCCGCCGATGGCGCCGAGACCATGGCTGAAAGCCAGAATCTTCTCCGCTGCGGAGTTCCCCGCCTTGTGCGATAGCCTTCCGACCAACCGCCGCGCAGCGTCCGCGGCCCGCGGGCCGGAAACCCGCAGCGACACTGCAATCGCGGCCAGCACCAGCGCTGCCAGCAGCCCCAGATACCCCGCGCGGCGAAAGTCGTCATGGTGTGGCAGATACCGCACCGAGGCGCTCATCGA
>JAJXUS010000215.1 GCA_021782675.1 Acidobacteriota bacterium | reverse complement strand
CTCCATCCGCACTTCTTCACCCACGGCGTAACAGCAGCCACCGATTCCCGGCCCGATGGCAGCCGTCAGGTTGGCGGGGTCGCTGCCGAACTCTGCCCGCATGCGTCCGATGCCGCGCTCAACAATGCGCGCCAGCGTGCCGCGCCACCCGGCGTGAAACGCACCAGCGATGCGCTTCCGCGTATCGGCGACCAGCACTGGAATGCAGTCCGCAGTCTGGATGGTGAGCAGATGTCCGGGCTGGTGCGTCAGAAGGCCGTCGCCGCGCGGCGCTGGATCCGTCCCTGCGGTATTTTGCGCCGCGCCGCCGACAGGATGAATGATGCCGGAATGAATCTGCTGCAGCAGAGAATACTCCGGGGCCTGGCCAACGCGCCGGGACAGATGTTTTAACACCAGCTCCCGGTTGCGGCAGACATCCTCCTTGCGATCGGCGGTAGTGAATCCCAGATTGAGATCGCCAGCACGGTAGGCCTTGGAGATGCCGCCGCGCCGCGTGGTGAAACCGTGGAGCAGCCAGGGATAACGATTCCACGCAGTGACTTCGAGGATCTCCGGGACGCGACGGACACGGCTGCCCACCCGGCGGCGCACGGACGGCGGTGGCGCGGGAGCGTCGGATTTGCGGGCACCGCGGCGCAGGCCAGCCAGCGCCAGGGCAGTGTCGGACCAATCGATGGCATCGCGGAAAAGGGGCGGTACGGCGGTCATAGAGAAATCTTAGCCGCGAACCGGGGCGGGACGCATCTATCGGGCAAAACGCAAAGGGCCCGCTGGTTGCGGGCCCTGCATCGAGGCTTATATGGGATGGATGGCGGCGAGGGTTTGATGCGAAGGGTACCGTCTGAAAAGGTACGGCACACGATTAGCGAGAAACATCAAAAAGAGGACAGATAAGTTGGACGCCTCATTACTTGTCCTTACAGTATGCAAGCGGGCGACCAAAAATCAAGAAAATGTTGAGGTTGCACCATTTCCTGTGCAGATATCCTTCAAATCGCTGATTACGAAATTCTTAACAAGGTAACTTTGGTGCCGGAAGCGAAGAGCGGTATCCACTTGGTATGCAGGTTCTCTCCCGATGAGAGTATTCAGATGCCACTATTTAGGATTGATTTTCCCATTCATGGCAGCTTTCTCCTCGGGAACACTTTCCCCCTCCATCTGTATCTGCTTGATCTTATTCAGCAGCGCTTTGTAGCTCACCTGCAACCTGCGCGATGCTTCCCGCCGGTTCCAGCGTGTCTCCTCCAGCATACTGAGGATGGCGCGGCGCTCGGCCTCCCAGGCCGCACGGCGTCCGACCTCCAGCAGCGATAATCCCCGGTTGCTCGTCGTGGGAGATGGCGGCGGAGCAGTCCCATCCAGCGCCGGAGCCGCCACGCCGGGAGCGATGGCTACGGGCAGGGGAGTCTCCGGCCGACGGGTCGTCAGCTCCCGCAGGATTTGCGTCTCGTTACCCACCAGAACAAAACGCTTGCAGAGGTTTTCAAGTTCGCGAATGTTTCCGGGCCAGTCGTAGTCCAGCATTCGCTCCATGGCCTGCGCGCTGAGCGGCTCAAATGCGCGACCAAATTGTACGGAGTACTTGCGCAGCAGATGGTCGGTCAGGATGGGAATCTCGTCGCGGCGCTCACGAAGCGCTGGCAGCGCGATCGTAACGACATTGATGCGATAGAGCAGGTCTTCGCGGAACAGGCCCTCACGCACGCGCTCTTCCAGATTTTTGTTTGTGGCGCACAGCACGCGCACATCGGCGGAGACATCGCGCTTGGCGCCAAGCCGTGAAAAGCTTCCGTCCTGCAAAACGTGCAGCAGCTTGGCCTGCAGCGCGGGATGCATCTCTGCGATTTCATCGAGAAACAGCGTACCGCCGTCGGCCAGCTCAAACTTGCCCGGCTTGTTGCGGATCGCGCCGGTAAATGCGCCGGCTTCATAGCCAAACAGTTCGCTCTCCAGCAGGTCATGCGGAATGGCGGCGCAGTTCACTTTGACAAACGGCTTGTTCCGTCGCCGCGACTTCTCGAAGACCAGCCGCGCCGCGACTTCCTTTCCAACACCACTCTCGCCGCGAATCAGCACGGTCACGTTGGTGCCCGCCACACGCTCGATGATGTTGCGAATCTCCGCCATGCGCGGATTGCCGCCGGTCATAAGGGGCGGGGGGGGATTTGTACCGTCGAGGGTTGCAGTCTTCATGCGCGCCGCGGACGTCGGCAATTCGTCCTCGCCCGTCGTTCGGATGCGGGCCACCGCTTCTGCCGCTCGTTTTTCCAGCAATTCCTCAGACATAGGCAGCAACCAGACATCCTCCGGCCGAAAACGGGCAACCACCGCATCCAGATCAGTTCCGCTCTGCCGGGCTACCAGGATGACCGGGATGGCCGGGCGGACGGCGGCAACGTGCTCATATGCCTCTGCCGTCGAATGCAGTTCGAGGACGAGCAGGGATGGGGGCTGATCCGCAATCTGTCGCAGCAGACGCTCGACCGAGCAAACAGGCAGCGCAGTGACGGCCGCTCCGGCATGCATCAGCGCATGCGAAACGGAAGCCAAATGCGCCGCATCGTGCGCGGCGACCAGCACTTGAAACTGCTTTCCCGTCATTCGAATCGTTGACTCCGATTCTAGATGGTTTCGTCCCTCGTCCCCACGGAAATCAGATGCCGGACAGCAAGTTCGAGTCTTTGGGTGAAAGCGCGCGACGATTCTCCCGTTTCGGGACGCATCGGCGTACCCAGACGAATCACCAGATTTTTGGGCGAATTTCGGCGTTTCTCACGATTTTCTGCCAGTCCGGACAACCCCACAGGAACGACGGGCGCACCGGATTGCTCCGCCAAAAGTGCAATCCCGGTTTGGAACGGCTGCAGCTCTCCGGTTACGTTGCGGCGGCCTTCAGGAAAAATCAGCACATGAAAGCCGCGATCCAGAGCCTGCCCAGCGTGGGCAAAGCTGGCGCGCAGGCCAGCCCCGGCGGGCAGGGGAAAGACGTTGAACAGAGCGCGCACCAGCCAGCCCTGCAGTGGCGCCAGCCAGCGCAGCGGTCCCGGGCCCACTCCGGCTGCGGGTTGGGCACGACGCCATTGTTCCAGCAGCTCCGCAGACATAGCGACCGCTACGTGATCGCGGACAGAGCGAGGGAGAGCAAACAGCACCAGGGGAACATCGAAGGCGGTCACGTGATTCGCGATGAAGATGCTCGGCGACTGGGGTGCCACGGCGGCGCCGCCGACCACGGGTCTGCTCAGGAGCCAGACTAGCGGGCGCATTACGGCTTCGAGAAAGGCTACGCGAATCGTTTGCACGGGCCAGCTCCACGGCCAGTGCGGATAGTGGGGCGGAATGGCCGCTGGCGCTGCGGGCGAAGCGGCCTGCGCTTCGGCCGTTGCCGGAGCGGTCGCGATAGCCGTCGGCAGACCTGTAGTGGGGGCCCCGCGAAGCAGCCGCCGCAGGTCTCCGATGGTCTGCGCGGCTGCGATTGCGGCGTCGCTCACGGGATCGCCGAACTCCTGCTCCATGGCGATGGCAAGCTGCATGCGCGCGAGGCTATCGACGCCGACGGCGGACAACGCGGCCGCGTCCTCAAGCGCCGAAGGGTCCGTGCCAGTCAACTGTGCGATCAATCGCCGAAGCCGGTCAGTATCGTGCGCGATTGGTGCGCCGGGAGCCGTGGGTTCGGCAGCGGTCTGTGCCCGGACCCACGCCGCAACATCGCGCCGCCGCACTTTGCCGGTGGAGGTGCGCGGGAATTCTGCTTGCGGCCACGCGAAGATCGAACGCATTTGCTGGTAGGCCGCCAGGCGGCTGTTGGCCGCGGCGAGAATTTCGCCGAGGCTCCGCGGCGCTGGCTGCTGGTGCGGTATGACGACGGCCACGGGTTCGCTGCCGGCGCCGCGTTCCGTCGCGACGACGACGGAGTCGGCAACGTCCGGCTGTTCCCGCAGCGCGGCTTCCAGATCTACTGGGTAGATGTTCATGCCGGAAGCAGCAACGATTACATCGCCCTTTCGACCGAGAAAATGGAGCTGACCCTGCTCGTCGAACCGGCCAATATCGCCGGTATGGAGCCACTCGCCGGAGCTGGGTGCGACGGCGCCGTTACGCCATGTGCCCGACGCCAGCATGGGCCCGCGCACAAGAATTTCTCCATCGTCGGCGAGCCGGACCTCGCGGCCCGCCAGCGGCTTGCCGATACTGCCGGCCACGGGACGCAGTGGATGGTTGAGCGTCGCCAGCGCCGTGGTCTCGGTCATGCCGTAACCCTGGATCAGCAGAAAGCCGGGGCGGTTCCAGAACGATTCAACCTCCGCATCCAGCGTGGCGCCGCCAGCAACGAAGGCCCAGAACTTCCACCCGAATTGACGATGCACATCGCGCATGCGCCACCAGCGCTTCCAGGCGGGCAATGGCGCGACGGCGATCAGCCGCCGATCCAGATCAGGCACAGAATTCCGAAGGGCCACGCGCATCAGCTCCAGCGTGCGTGGCACCACTGCGGCCACGGAGATGCGTTCGCGGTGAATCTGCTCGATCAGATGAGACGCAGCCAGGCGGTCTTCAAAAAACACCGGCGAGCCAAGCAGCGGAGGAACCCATAGACCCATGAACTGTCCGAAGACATGGCTGAGCGGCAGCGTCTGCAGAATTCGGATAGGGTGCACCCAGTGCTCATAGCGAAGATACTTCGCGATCTCGCGCTCCAATACGGCAACACTGGCGAGCACGTTGCCATGAGTGTGCACGATGCCCTTCGGCTCCGCGGTAGTGCCGGAGGTGTAGAGAATTTGGAGCGGCGTATCCGAGCGCAGGGACGCGTCGGGCGTAAGCAGCGCGTCCGGCGGGAGCTGGCGGGCAAAGTCTGCGAGCGAC
>JAJXUS010000214.1 GCA_021782675.1 Acidobacteriota bacterium | reverse complement strand
TGCGGCGGGCCGTCCGCTGCGCATCAAGGCCGGTTTTGATCCGACGGCGCCTGATCTGCACCTGGGACACACGGTGCTGATCCGCAAGCTGCGGCATTTTCAGGAGCTCGGCCACACGGTCATCTTCCTGATCGGCGACTTCACCAGCCTGATCGGCGACCCGACGGGCCGCTCCGCAACGCGCAAGCCGCTGACCCGCGAGGAGATCGAGCGCAACGCCGAAACGTACACCGAGCAGGTCTTCAAGATTCTCGACCGCGAAAAGACGGAGGTGCGCTTCAACTCCGAATGGCTGGGCACGCTGGGCTTTGAAGGCATCATCCGGCTGGCAGCAAAGTTTACGGTTTCGCAGATGCTGGAGCGCGACGACTTTCACAAACGCTTCCAGGCCGAGCAGCCGATTTCGCTGCACGAGATGCTCTATCCGCTGGCGCAGGGATATGACTCGGTGGCGCTCGCATCCGACGTGGAACTGGGCGGCACGGATCAGAAATTTAACCTGATGGTGGGCCGCGAGCTGCAGCGGCATGCGGGAAAGCCTGCGCAGATTGTGCTGATGATGCCGATCATCGAGGGCCTCGATGGCGTACAGAAGATGTCAAAGTCACTCGGCAATGCCATCGGCATCAAGGAACCGCCGCGCGAGATGTATGGCAAGCTGATGTCCATCTCGGACGCGCTGATGTGGCGCTACTGGACGCTGCTGACCAATCTACGCCCCGCCGAGATCACTGCCATGCAGCAGGCCGTTGCGGATGGATCGCTGCACCCGATGGACGCGAAGAAAAATCTGGCACGCACGATCACGACGGACTTTCATGGAGCGCTCGCCGCCGCGGCGGCGGGCGAGGATTGGGCGCGGCAGTTTCAGCAGCGGGCCATGCCCCAGGAAGCCGAACGTTGCGTCCTGGCGCGGGAAGCCATCGGCTGGAACGCCGAGACGCAGAGCGTGCGCGCCGACAAACTGCTGGTGCAAAGCGGACTTGCGGAGTCTGGCGCAGATGCGAATCGAAAACTGAAGAGCCGGGCGGTTTCGATTGAGGACGCGCCGCACGATACGCCGTGGCTGCGCGTGGATTCCCTGCCCGCGACCCTAGCGGTTCGCGCCGGAAAGCGTGCGCGCTACGTCACCATCGAGTAACAGTCAGCCGCCGAAATTATTCTTCAGCAGCCGGGACGCGCGGTATTCTCGCCGCATGATGTTCCCCCGCAGCCGCTGGTTTTTTGCTGTCCTCGCCCTGTCTGTTCTGCCTACCTTCGCCAAAGTCCATACCGTCGGCCTGGGCACCTGGCGCAAGATCCCTTACACGCCCCCATCCAGCGATGCGACCGCCCCGGCGCCTACCAGCCTGCGCGTGCGGCCGCTGGTGATTGACGGCCAGGTGCGCGACTGGGTGACGGGCGACATCCATGAAATTACCGGCCGGACGTTTGTCGCCCGCCGTGTGGTGAAGCTGAACGACGCGCTGCCGGGCGAACCCGACAACCATTGGTTATGGGTGATGGGTCCGTGGCTGCTGGTCGATCGCGCCTCGGCGCACGTCAGCGTGCTGCGGCTGCCGGACTTCGATCCCGCGGTTTCGGAGATCGTATGGTTTCGTGATTACGCCGCATACTGCGGAGTTAACGCAACGGGAAAGCATCTGTACGCGGTGGCGGCCCAGCTTGGCGTCCGGCGGCCGCTGGTTGCCAAGCCACTGGCAAAATGGACGGCGGACGATCATCCAACGCCCGCGTGTGCTCCGGCCACCTGGCAGCGCCAACCGTTGCAGGTGGTGTTTCACCCGACGGGCAGCGATGCGGTATCGTACAAAATATTCGGGCTGACTTCCGCGCTGGTCGAAGGCGGCGACGCGCCAGACGACAACTAATTCCCTTCAGGGCGCTGCTGCGTAGCGGACGACATCGGCAGAGATCATTGGCTGTGGCTTGAGCGTAAACACCATGCGGTGATGCGGCACATCGAAGGTGACTTTCTGAAAGTTCTCCAGAATGCCGTTGCCAATCGCGCCAGGGTACCGGGCATCCGGCCCGACCTCCTGCTCTTGCGCCAGATAGTTAA
This sequence comes from Acidobacteriota bacterium, assembly GCA_021782675.1. GTDB lineage: Bacteria > Acidobacteriota > Terriglobia > Terriglobales > Acidobacteriaceae > JAKAUB01. Next base: position 2,821 of record JAJXUS010000214.1, on the reverse strand, counting down.
CGGGAATGTTGTGCGCGCCAGCCTCTCCGACAACAAGCTGGCTCACCGAGCCGGTATTGACCGGAAAGTATCCGTTGAGCCCGAGACACACGTCTGGCCGTGCACGGTCGCGGCTGTCACGCAGCTTCAGGCTTCGAACATACTGGTCAAAGATGATCAACATCCCGTTACTTCCGGTATCGATCGCCACCTTGAAGTCACTGTGCGAATACCGATCGTCATTCACCCTGACAGGAATCACGGCAAAATCCTGGCTGGGAGCGAGCGGTACTACCACCGAGGAGTAGGTATGCAGGTGCGATCGAGCTGGAATCAGCGTCAGCAGTTTATGTTCATAATCAATGCTGACAATAAAACGCTCGAGAAACGGGTATCCCAGCATTCCGTCGACGGCGTGGCCAAAGTTCCTCTCGAATGCCGACATATCCAGGACAGAAACGTGATGGGCAACGGCGATGTTTGCGATTGTCACTGCGACCTGCTGCTCCGGGCCTTTATAGATAGCAGCGTTACCATATCCGATTCGTTTTGCCTGGGAAACGACCCCCGGGTCGAGTCCCAGGGAGCGTGCCGTGCGCATGTTCAACACGTTGTAGTTGGAGCCGCTGTCCAGCATAAAGATGTATCCGGGCTTGCCGTTGATGGAGACATCCACAAAGATGTGCTGCTCAAAATATTGGAAGGGGACGGTGACGGGTGTCGGCCCGCGCCATAGGGGCAGGCCGGTTCCGGCGGGTTCCGGTTGTTTGGGAGTCAGCGCGCAAACTGCCCGGGGGAAGAGTGTGAGCAGCGCGATGCAGCAAAGAAGCAGGCTCGGAAGCATGGTATCGACCTCCGCCTGCCCCCTACTATAGACCTGTCAGGCGGAAAAAGCGCATCGGAATGTTTGTGGCATACCACTTGGAAATTCCAGAAGCGCGTGGCTGCCTGCCGGGAGAGAGAAAGCTCGTAAATGCAGCCGTTTACAGAGTTATTACGCGAAGCCGAGACTGCCCACGGCCACCTGTGCGCCGGCCAGATTCTAGGGGTGCGGATGGCCATGCTGGGCTGCAGCCGGCTTGGAATTACCGACCCGCGCGGCGCGGACCGCAAGCGCCTGGTCACCTTCGTGGAGATTGACCGCTGCGCGACCGACGCCATCGCTGTGGTGACCGGCTGCCGGCTCGGCAAGCGGGCGCTAAAGTTTCGTGACTGGGGCAAAATGGCCGCAACGTTCCTCGACCTGCCGACTGGCCGAGCAATTCGCATTGCTGCGCGGGAGTCCTCCAAAGATGCTGCGCGGCGGATGTATCCCGCGCTGAGCAGCAAAAATGAGCAGCAGATGCTGGCCTACCGCGAGCTGCCGGATGCCGAGCTGTTCACAGAAGAATGGGTGCGTGTTTCACTCGGTGCTCGGGAGTTTCCCGGGTTTAAAGGCGAGCGCTTGGCCTGCGCGGTATGTGGTGAAGGGATCAACTTTGACCGCTGGGTTCTGCGCGATGAACGGAAGCTGTGCCACGGCTGCGCCGATCCCGCTGAGCGGTATTATCAGCCGCTGACCTAGCGAACGGGCAACAGGAAAAGCAAAGGCAGATTTTCTTTTTGGGGATGACAACCAGAACAGGAAAAGCTTCTGCCTTTGCTTTTCTTGCTGTCATTCCCGAAGGGAATCTGCTTGTTGTTCGCCTGCCGGCGCGGCTTATTTGGCCGCTGTCTGCAGGGCGTAGATACGGTGGGTTACGCCGGCAAGCCTGGGATGCGCCTCTGTTTCCAGGTCAAACACGACGACCGTGTTCTCGCCCCTATGCAGCCAGCATGCGGGTACATAATCCGACTGCTGCGGCCCGATCTTCCAGATGCGGCCGACCGCATGCCCATTGACCCAGAGCACGCCTTTGCCGAGTTGGCTGACGTCGAGGTACGTGTCCCCGACTTTTTCCAGCGTAAATGTCCCGCGATAAAACGCCGGCCCGGACGCGGAAACGGAAGCATCCGTCCACTGCAGCGCAGGAACGCTGGTTACGGGCAGCGGATAGTTTTGCCAGTCAAGCAGCGCTTTGCCGTTCAGAAGTACGGGAAAGATCAGCCCCTTGCGGTCGGTGGGAAATTGCGCGCCAAAGTTGATGCGGCCGGAATCCTCCACCAGAATGTCGAGCGGTGCTGTGCCGGAGGGCACGTCAAGCATCAGCGCATGCTGGCCCAGGCGGTGGTCCATGCGGCCCACTTCGCGCCCGTTGACGTAGACCACGGCATAGTCGCGCGCGCCGCCAATGTCGAGCTGACCACGCAGCGGTCCATTGATCTGCGTGCGGTAGAGCACATAGCCCGTCTGCAGGTCGAGCGCGCTGAACGGCAGCGGCGACTCGCTGTGACGCGGTGCGGGAAGGTTCTTCCATAACGATGCTGCCTGCGGCAGGCCAAACGGTGCGACGTGGATCAGCGGCACCTGCGCGGGAACAGGCGGCAACTGGTGGCCGGGCGCATACGCCGTCAGAAATTTCCGGTACGCATAGTAGGCAGGCGTCGGATCGCCCGCCTCATCGAGCGGCGCAGAGTAATCGTAGCTGGTGGTTTGCGGAGAATACGAAGTTCCGTGGACATTGGCGCCATTGAGCAGGCCCCAGTCCGTACCGCCGTGGAACATATAAATGCTGATGGAGTAGCCGTGCGACAGCACCCACTGCATGTCTGCAAGCTGTTTGGCGATCGGCGCGCTTTCATGGTGCGGCTTCCCCCAGGAGTCAAACCAGCCGGGATAATACTCGGCGATGTACATCAACGGCGAGTTCGGACGAAACTTCTGGAGAGCGGCAAAGCCGTGCTGCACGCGTCCGGGACCAAC